>NZ_JALOAN010000068.1 GCF_023228785.1 Sulfurimonas sp. | reverse complement strand
TTTATATTTTCCAGGTCCATAAAGTTGGCCTAGCTCATGATCCATCAAAACACGATCAACGGGTGGCAAACTGGCCGAACTACCGCCCATTACTTCGCGGTAAACATAGCCCTTGACCTCTTCCCCTTCCATGCCCCGCAATTGGTAGAGCTTGCCCAAATGCTTTTCTAGTTGCGCCGCTTCCTTTTCTTCGCGGGTTAATGGCTTTTTTTCTTCATCGCTCATGTGATACTTTCCCTTTTTTTCAAATACAAATAAACCCCCGTCAACGCGGCGGCAATCGCCAAACCACCGCCCGCCGTTGAGGGGGGCAAATCAAAAAAAGATTGTGCCCTTTTTAGCCACCCCTTTAAATAAATGCCATATTTTGCGGGGTTACTTTCAGCCAAACGAGTGTAAAATTGCATTCTTTGTTTAGTCAGCAAGCTTGCAAAATTGGGCCCCATCTTGTTAATTGCGGCCAAAGTTTTGGGACCCGCCACACCGTCAACGCCCACGCCTAAAATTCTTTGAGCGGCTTTAGTTGCGGCGGTAACACCTGCATTTACGGCATAATCAAAAAGAACGGCCGCGCTTGCTTGGTCTTTGATTTGATCGCCCAAAACTTTGTCCCAATAGTCGCGCTTGTATATCGCTTCCATTTGGGCGCGGGTCATGTTTTTAATATCCAAATTTGGATATGCTTTTTGAGAAATACCCCATTTTGTATATCCCCCCGTGTCAACGGTTTCCCCGCCTTCGTGCTTGAGGGTTATTTCTAGGGCTTTTCTAAATTCAGCCATATCAACCGCCAAAGAAAGAAATTAGGGCCGTGAATCCACCCGTATAATCCCCAGTAGCAATTTTAGAACCCGCCAAACCAACGACGGACAACAGCGCCCATGTTCTTTTCTTTTTGAGAACTTTTTTAATATTGTTATACATTATAACCGCCCATTATGTTGTATTGGTTTAAGGTTGTTGTAATTGTAATACTTGTTTTTCCGCTTGCTAAAATCCTAGGGGTTTGAATCAAAGAACCGCGTAGACGTAAAAACATTTCTTCTTGTTGATCAGTTGCCGCCGTGGCTGAATACTCAGTCATAAAGCCGCCACCTTGGCCGAATGCGGAAAATAAAAACGGCTGTAGATTGACTTGGTGCCCGTTTCCACCTGCCAGCAAATCGAGGCGAAAAAATCCACCATTAGCGGATGGGTCTAGAGCATCACTAAAATCTAATTGGTCAATGTTGGCCGAAAATTCAACGCCTGCAATTATTGCGGTCGTGTTGTCGTTTAGCTTGCCAATTGATACCGTTTGATTAAAAACAAATTTTCCCGCCACTAATAGGGCGGTAAAACTTGCTTTAGTAGGTAAAACGGTAACAGCTTGGGGATTGATACCCGGGAAAAGAGCGCGTACAGTTTGAGCCATGTTTTACCAGCTCCTAGCAATTTCTACACATTCAAGAACCACACTAAAACGGCGATTTCCCGCCATATCTGTGGGGTGTCTTTTTGCGTTGATTTGTATGGATTCAGTCGGGGCAATCATGCGGAAATAATCGCCTGGTTCTTCTAAAATTTGGCCATGCGCTTGGGAAGCAATTAGCGAAGAACCAATATAGGCCGTTTCGCCTGCTTGGCTCCATCCCATTGGCGGGTGGTTTGTGTTAGGGAATTCAATTTGGAACAACGGCGCGGGAATATTCCCCCCGTCGTGGTCTGTATTTATGCCAATAATCGATAAAGCCCAGCCGTCAATCGCAATGTGTAAAAACTCTTGAGTTTGACCAGCTAACAAATTGAATTCATGGGCAATTAAACGACTGCGAACATTCCGCCGCGCGGGTGCTAATTGTTCCACCAAATTGGGGTTTAAAATTTGGTGTTTGTATCCGTTTTGGGCTTCTCCAATCATAGAACTAAAGAATTTTTGCCCGCGTGTTTGGAATCGTCCGCTATTAATCATTGAATTACCTTGTTTCCTACCACTTTAGAACCCGCATAAACACGGCCATAGAATACAATTTCAATTTCAATATTATTCGCACAATTGGCGGCGTTATATTCAATCTTGATTTTTTCTTCTTGGGAAATGGCCCGCCAAAATGCCATGAAACCATAACGGGGGACACCAGGCGCGCCAGGCGTGGCAATACATCGAATCGGTAAAAAATCATTGGACCACGCGCCACCGTCGCCAGAGTTCGAAAATTTCAAATATAATTGTGGAGCCGCGCCACCGTCTAAGGTGTGTTGAATGTTCCAGCCCATCAATTCAAACGCCCCTTCTTTAGGAAGTGACAACTCTACATAGTTAGAAGATCCAGCCGCGGCGGTAAATTTTCGGCTCAACAACACATCGCGGCGGTATTGTTGCGTAGTGAACAAATTCTGAACATGCGCCATTGCAGCGGCCAAAGAAAGAAAAAGAGTTTTAATAATTTGCATGTTTTACCCCTAAAGGAAAAAAACGGGTACTAGCTTTTTAGCGTTCCCCGTGTGGTGTGTTTAGTAGGTCTGTTTAAAACCAACTAAGAACAGTTCCAACGCCCATTCTTCATTTGCCGCGCGCAAAGTCGCGGGAATGGTTGGCAAATTGCTTTTGCATTCGGCAAAAATTTCCCATCCGCGTTGAATCAATACGGGTACGGGTAGGTTAATTTCACCCTTTTGGCTTGTGGGGTTAACCATTGCCGTAAGAGTTGGCGACACGCCCGCCGAAATTGAAAATTCTTGTGGGTCAATAAACTGCAAACCCGAAATTTCGGCGGCGGGTTTACGATCCGAACCCACTTTGATAAAAATTTCAAGGGAAGCAATGTACTTTTTCAAGTCGTGGATTTCGGCAGCCGTGGGGGCGGTTGTTCCTACTTTGATCACACGCAAACCAACGGCGCGCGCGTCAAAATCCCAAGAATTGCCAATACGGCCCGCATCGTCCATATTTGTCAAAAAGCGGGCAAATGGGCGGGGATCCACGCGGGAAAAATTGTATAGTTCTTTGCTTGTTTCCGAATCGACAATAAAGCCAGTTCGGAGCAAAGATACAAGTTTGTTCCCTTGACCTGGTACGGAAGAAACAACGGGGTTTAATTGTTGCATTTGTTTAACTCCTTAGTTAAAACATGGAATTGGTGAAAGGATCAGCCCCAAACATTGCTGGAGCGGCCATAGCGGCGGGGGCGTTGAGGTATTCGGGGTTATAATCGAATTCCCCGTCATCGCCCATCAAATCAGAGGTGATAGCCTCTTGCTCGTCTTGGGTGTATTCGCCATCTCCCGCAAGCATTGGAATGGCGTTTGTGATCGCGCGCGTAGCACCTGCTACGGCGGTGCCCATTCCAACGCCCAAACCCAAATAGGAACGCTTTTTGAAGCTCATATAAGTGAGCGCCGAACCCAAGACAACCATTCCCAAATTTTTAATGAGATTGGTTCCCACGGGAATCATAGAAACGAGCTTAGGCACCGCAACAGCACCCGCCACGCCACCGCCTAACAAGGCGGCCGAATCCATCATAAAGCTAGACGGGTTCCGACGATAGCGAAGTTTGCGCGCGGCAACACGGGCAATGTGTAGGGGGGTAATCGCATGTTTCCGACGACGGCGCGCGGTTTTTTTCTTGGGCGCGGGGTTGGAAATGTAACTGCGGGCCTTTTTGCGGCGGCCCTTTCGCTTTGCTTTAGCCATGGGTGGCACTCCTTGGGGCATTAGCCCACAATTCCCCGTTCTGTGGTTTCTAGTTTGCCGCCTAAGATAATCAGGGCCTTACCGTCAGCGGTTGAGCATAGCCGAACGCCACGCCCAAATTTGTGTAAGTAGTTGTTATTCTTGCCTTCCCATTTCTTGCTCTTGTATCCGATCTCTAGAGCTTTTCCAAGCTCCACAAGTTCGCTTGTGTCAATTTTCGACACTGAAACCGTTTTTTTAGGTTCGCTTGCGTGAAACTCTTTGTATTTTTTCCGTGCTTTTACCCGATTGGCGGGAATTGGATTAGCCAAATATTTAGGGCGCGTAGCTTTGGCCGCTTTAAGTAGTGGCATTCCATAAAACAAAATCAAACCAATTAACCCAACGGGTAACAATACTTTAGGCTTCAAATACCATGGGGCGATCTCGTTCACGGTATCATAAGCCGAAGAAACCAATTTTCCCGCATCTGAAACGGTTTCTTTTGCTACTTGTTTTAAGTGATCAGCTACCGCGCTAGACGATTGAGAAACCGCCGCGGCGGCCGCATCTTTGACCGTTGACGCGTTGATTTTTTGCGGGCTTAAATAAGTAGCTAACAGTGGAAATTCTGGTTTTTGGATAGCATCTAACATTAGCAACAAGCGCAAAATTCCCGCCCGTTCGGCCACCGTTGCGCCCATGTCTTTGGCTACCATATCTCTTAAATTTTTGGCCTTTTCTTTAGCTCTCGGGTAGTTAAATTGGCGATAATAATAAGCCGCTTTCCCAATGGCTATTAAAATTCGTTTTTTTGACATGCCAATATTTTTTTCAAGCCCATAGAATTTTTTATCTAAGGCATTAAAAATTTGCTCTTCGTAACTTTCCAAAACGCCCAACATTTCGGGCCGGTTTCGAATGATAGCCGTTTTTGTTTTTTGTGATACGATCATGGGGTAGGGCTCTTTGTGGGAAAGCATGGAGCGAGGCTAGAGCCCTACCCGCGACGACCTTTTAAAAGTAAACCCGCGCCAATAGCGGCGGCGGCAATGGGAAGAATCAAATTTTTGTTGAATTCTGTTTTTTCTTCTGTGGTTTTGGCCGCTTGTTTTGCGCGGGCTTCGGCAATTTTGGCCCGTAGCGCGGCGGCTTTTTGTTGGGCTAATGGATCAACGTTTTTTACTGTCTGCACGGGTTTAACTCCTGTATTAACAGGTTTAACAATATTTTGAACTTGTTTTTTTGCGCTAGATACGTTTTTTCT
>NZ_JALOAN010000001.1 GCF_023228785.1 Sulfurimonas sp. | reverse complement strand
AATTGGTATGAGATTTATCCTCAACTTAGTATCTTTTTCAGCGAAATTGTGTCAAAATACACTAAGTAATTTAGAGATAGAAGGTGGGTTTACACAGTTTATTTTACACTCTCCCCATTAGTGCTCAACAACTCTAAAATTTATCTTTTTTTGCTAAAATCCCAAGTCTTTTTATACACTCTTTCAGATTATGACGCTAGAGTCTTGGTCTATGGAAATTGTGCGACCTATTATGGAAGTTCATCCATATGTTTGGATGTTTTTTTGCCATTTATATTTACTGAATCAACCACCAACATATATTCTCCTGCAAGAAAATAATTTCTTGGGTGCTTAGGTGGTTTTTTATATGGATGAGTCCACTTTTTATCTTTGTATAGATGTTTAAAAAAGACAAGATTATTGTCCAAAAAAATATTTAATTCTTCACTCATGCGTATACATCCGTGTGAGCGAGGTACGCCAAACTCTAGTGAGCTTTTATGCGTATGAATGGCAAACTTTAGTTTGTCTCTTATGAGTTTATGCTTTTTTTTATCTTTTATCTTTGTGCCATTTATATCAAAAGTGTTGTAGCGAATACTGCTTTGCTCTCCAAAGTAAAAAACGAAACTACCTTTTTTTCCATAAGGAAGAGTTAGATTGTCATCGAGCATCTCGCCTTTTGAGCGCCAACCGCTCTTGATGCTAAAGAGTCCTGATGGAGTTTTAAAGTAGTGATCTTCTCTGCTTTTTACTTCTACCTCTCTACTCATATCACCACTAGAGATAAAATCAAAACCAATAGCAAAGAAGTTATTTGCAGAGGTGTCATATAAAACTAAGATAAATACTTGATTTGATAGATCTACAAAAGAGATGAACTGAGATTTTTTAAACTTACTCTTGTACTTTTTGAGGTGTTTTTTGACTTTTTGCCAGTAGAGGGCATCTATGCTAAATTTTTTCTCTCTTGCTACAAGTTTTTCCCTTGTGTCAAAGGATTTTAGTATGACTTGAGAAAAAAACTCATCTTGGATTTTTTTTACATCAAATTCTGATGCTCCAAGATAACTTAAAGCCAAAATAAAAATAAAAATTATCTTCAAATGAACTAGCTATTTACTCTTTTTGTTGGATCTAACTCATTTACAACTAAGTCTAAAATTTCAAATAATTTTTCACTCTCACTTTCCATATTTTTGAAGTTATTGATGATTTCATGTTCAATATTTGCCTCAAAGATAGTACTGTTGCCCATGAGTTCTATATTTTTAATAACATTTGAATGAACTTTTGCATGAGGTGCATCTATGGCTGAGTAGTTTTTAGTGTGACCATATCTCTCTTTTCCATCTGCTATATACCATTTGCCTAATCGGCACTGTTTATGATCCCCAAACTGAGCTTTTATCTCGTGAGATAAGACTGAAGTATAGGCATTTGACTTAAATAAAATATGGTCAATTTTTACAAGAACCATAAAGAGAGAATCACGAATAAAACTAGCATATTCAGCCGAGTCTTGAGCATTTGTTTGAAACTGCTTAAGCGTAAGAGCAAAATTGTCTATAGTGCTAGTAACATTTTGCGAGATGTCTGCCATCTCTTGTGAGTTTGATTGAATTTCTTGCGTCTCTTGTTGAAGAGTTTGAATAGTTATAGATATCTCTTGAGTTGATTTTTGAGTTCTCTCAGCAAGTTTTCGCACTTCATCAGCAACTACTGCAAAACCACGTCCATGTTCGCCTGCTCGTGCTGCTTCAATTGCAGCATTTAGAGCTAAGAGGTTTGTTTGTTCTGCTATATCTTTTATGATGTCAGCAATAGCTGAGATCTCTTTTGATCTCTCAGAGAGAGAATCTATATTGTTACTAGTTGCATCTATTTTATGGCTAAGATTACCAAATAAACCAAGAACACTATCCATTGTGTCTAAAGAATTATTTGCTTCTTGTGAAGTTTGATCTGACATTTGAGAGATCTTATTTACTTCCTCAGAGTTATTTAAAAGATTTTGCTGGATAATAGTTAAACTGTGAGAAATTCCGCCACCTAAATCGTGAAGTTTTTCACTAAAGTTACCTCTAACTTGTGCTTTATAACCATCTTCTATAGTTTTAACAGAGTCGTTGATGGCTTGAGTTGCTTGTGTTAAAGTAGGGTTTAGACCAGTTGTGTCAGCGTAGTAAGAGTTTGAAGTGTCTTCTGCTATTTTAACGGCTTTTACTGTCTCTTGCATATAGTGTTTTAACTGTTTTATCATAGAGTTAAACTCAACTCCAAGTTCGTATATCTCAGCTTTACCAATCTCAGGGGCTACAACTTCAAAATCCCCATGAGTAAGTTTTGTCATAGAGAGGGTAGTCTTCTCAATAGCTTCTTTTACCATAAGCAGTTGAGAGCGAAGATAGAGTGCTAAGAGAATATGGACTATAACAATTCCTACCATTAAAGGGGAAAAGTCAAAGATAAAGACTTCTAAAACAAATCCTAAGGCAAAAAGGACTAACTGCAGGGTATTTGAGTGTGCAGAATTTTGTAGAGTTGAGTTGTTCATGTTTTTTTCCGTTATTTAGAGTATAGATTGCTTAAAGATGAATTGTATCTAAAAAAAGTTATATAAGTTTTATAAATCATACTTTTCTAAAAAATTTGTAATAAAAATCTTTAACAATCGTTAATTTAGTTCGGCTAATGGCTAAAACTCCGCTTTGTATCTTAGCTGCAGTTACTGTAGTCCCAGCTGCTATCATAACATCATCTTCAACCACAAGTGGTGCTATGAGTTGTGAGTCACTTCCGATAAAAACATTTTTACCAATGATGGTTTTATATTTGTTTACGCCATCATAGTTACAAGTGATAACACCAGCTCCAATATTTGTTCCCTCATCAACTTGTGCATCGCCAATATAACTTAGATGACCAGCTTTAACACCTATAAGGGAGCTTTTTTTAACTTCTACAAAGTTTCCGATGTGAGTATCTTTTAGTTGTGACATTGGGCGGATATGGGCTAATGGACCTACATCTGAATCTATGATGCGGCTATCTTCTATAACGCTTGATGATTTTATATGAGAGTTTGAGATAAGTGTATCTCCAGTTATGCGGCAGTTATTCTCTACCTTGCATTCGCCCTCAAACTTCACACTCTCTTCTATATAAATAGTGTTAGGAAGTTGCATAATAACTCCTTCTCTCATCCAATGTGATTTGATTCTCTCTTGCATAATCACTTCACACTCAGCTAGATCTTCTTTAGAATTTACGCCTCTAAAATGCTCTTCATCTACTAAAAGAGGTACGATACTAATAGAATCTGCTTTAGCTAGCGAGATTATGTCAGTTAAGTAGTACTCTTTTTGAGCATTATCATTTTTTAAAAGAGGGATATATTTTTTAAGTACAGATGAACTAAAAGCATAGACTCCAGCATTTACACTTTTTACTTTTAACTCATCTTTATTTGCATCTTTATGTTCAACGATCTTTAAAACTTCGCCATTTTCAATGATAACGCGACCATAACCACTAGGATCTCCTAGTTCAAAAATAGACATGATAATCTGGGCATTGCTATTTAAAAAACCACTTAGTGCATCAGCAGATATAAGTGGCATATCACCATTTAGAACTAAAACACTTTCATATTTTGGCAAGATATTCATCATAGCTCCACCAGTTCCAGGGAAATTTTGCGCATCTTGTGTAACAAAGTTTATATTAGTAAAAAATTTGCTTATCTCTTTTATAACCTCGTCTTTTTGGTGTGCTACAACTATGGTTATATCATTTGAGATCTCTTGTGATGTTTTAATGATGTGGTAAAGCATCGGCTTACCACTTATATGATGGAGTACTTTTGCCTTGTTTGACTTCATACGACTGCCTTTTCCAGCAGCTAAAATTACTATACTTAGATCTTTTTTATTCATATTTCCTCTTATTTATAATTTTATTGACATGGGGTAGTGTTTTTCTTGATGATAAACTCATCTAATATTTTTGCATCTATACTTAAAAACTTCGAGCTTAGTGTGGTTGGGGTTATATCTATGATGAGTGAACCCATTTGTTCGTAAGCAAAAGGTAGAGCAGGGTGTTTTAGAGTAGCGTGCTCTAATTTTGAAGAGGATCCACAAACTTGATAGATAGTTCCACTATCTTTACTCGGTTTTATGGACTTTGTATAACAACTTTTTGCGTCTTGAACTATGTTATGTTTGCCCAAAGTATTACTTTTTCCTATGTGGTTGATCATAAGTTTTGAGCGCTCGTAGCTATGTGAATGTCCGCTTAAAACTAGATCTACTCCAAACTCATCAAAGATGGGGACTAAATTTTCTCTAACCTTTTTAAGTCTACCACCACTATCATAATCACTATCTGAATTGTGACTACCATCAGTATATGGAGGAGTGTGAAGTGCAACAATAACCCAAGGTTTTGTATTTTTCTTTAAATCTTCTCTTAGCCATGCTGCTAAGTCTGAGTTTCTGTCTATACGGTACATCTCGCTATCGAGCATAACTAAGTGAAGATTTCCACTCTCTATAGAGTAAAACTTCTCATTTCCACTAGGCTCTCCACCACTCTCGCCTTTTGTTGGAAAGTCAAAGATATTATAAAATGCCCATCTTTTAGCATCGTTATTACCTATAACTGCCCAAGGCGTAAATCTCTTTAAAAGCTCTGAATAAGGCTCGAAAAAACTCTCATTGTATTGTTTTTGGCTTCCATTTTTATAAGCGTTATTGCCTAGGAGTACCCACATATTAAGATTGTTAAAATCATGCTCTATATAGTCTAACATGGAAGTATAAACTTTTGTTTGGTTTTCTCCTACTTGACCACTATCTCCGATAACCCAAAGTTTCTGAGTATCTTTTGCGGCACAAAGTGTTTTAAAACTTCTATCTTCATTATCTATAGACATAGAATCAGATAAAACTTTGTAGTAATATTTTGTACACTCATTTAAACCTGATATAGTAATAGAGTGTATTTTAGTTTTTTTAGGATCTACTAAAGTCTTATCAAGAGAATCGGAGAAAAAACCATACTCTACCGAGCCTATTTCAAACTTTGGAGAGTTCCATCTAATGGTTATGGAATCTTGCGTTTGCATAACAGTATAAGGTGAACGAGGTACAAAAACATGACTATCATAAGTATTTATGCCAAATCTGCCAATACCATATAATAAAGCAGCAATAAAAACTAACTTTAAAACTGTTTTGAAAAATTTTTTCAATCTATCTCTCACAAAAAATAAACTCAAATTTTCATTTTTGAGTACAAAACACATAGTTGAGAACGCCTCAACCATAACTCTTGCAAAAAAATCACTAACAAAATGATTATTTGTTAAGATTTTATTACTAGAAAATACAAAGGCTATACTTATTAATCATAAGTAGAAATAATTAGGAAATAGTAACACAAGATAGATAAAAGTTGCGAAGATTATCTCCTTATCTACCTATATAAATTGTTTTATCGTATTTTATACAAAGGCGCTCTTTTAATTTTTCCAATTTGTTGATAAATGATAAGTGTATAATATTTTTTGTGGTATTATAAGCTCAATATTTACTCTTAAGGTATTTGAATGGATTTAGGTACGGTTATTGGTATAGTTCTGGTTATAGCTCTTTTACTAGGTGCTATGTCAATGGGTGTGGGTGTAGGTCCATATATAGACATCCCATCTGTTTTGATTGTTGTTGGTGGTAGTATTGGTGCTTTACTAATATCTTTTAAACCAGCACAAATGAAGAATTTTGCAAAAGTTTTTATGGTTGCAGTTAAACCGACTATAGAAGATGAAGTAGCACTTATAAAAAAGTTAGTTGATTTTGCTACAAAAGCTAGAAAAGATGGTATCTTAGCCCTTGAAGGTGAGGTAAACTCCGAGCCAAATGAGTTCTTAAGAAGAGGTCTCTCAATGGCGATAGATGGGAGTGAACCAGACACTATAAGGGAACTTCTTGAAATAGATATGGAAAGAACTAGTGAGAGACATAGAGTAAATGGAACTATGTTTAGTCAGTGGGCAGCTCTAGCTGGTGCTATGGGTATGGTTGGAACACTTATCGGTCTTGTTGCGATGCTTCTAAACATGGCTGATCCATCTGCTATTGGTCCATCTATGGCAGTTGCACTTCTTACTACTATGTATGGTGCTATTATTGGTAATGTCGTGGGCACTCCAATAGCTATAATATTAGGTATTAGAAATGATGAAGAGACTCTAGTTAAAGAGATGATACTCTCTGGCATCATGTCTATTCAATCAGGAGATGCACCTCGTGTATTAGAAGCTAAACTTTTAGCATATCTAGCTCCAAAAGATAGAGTTAGTCAGTTTGACTAATAGGGTAGGTAGTAAATAATGGCTAAAAAAAAGTGTCCTGAGTGTGAGAGATGTCTTCCTAACTGGTTAGCTGCCTTTGGAGACTTGATGTCTCTACTTCTTTGTTTTTTTGTTTTACTTCTTTCAATGTCAAGTATGGATGCTAAAAAAATCTCAGAAGCTATCGGCTCACTCTCTGGCGCAATGAGTGTTTTAGAAGGTGGAGCAAAAACTGAGATCTCAAAAAGAAGAATCCAAGAGTCAACTCCTATAGAGTCTCAAGATGAGACTACAGAAGCGGTAAATAGAATCACTCAAGCTGCAATGGATGCAAATGAGATGATAGATAAAGGTCACGGACCTGCTATTACAGTTGAAGAGGCTCAAGAAGGTTTTGTAATAGAGCTTCCAGCTTCACTCCTTTTTAAATCTGGAAGTGCGACTATAGAAAATGAAGATGCTCTTTTGTTTTTAAAAAGAGTTGCTTTGATAGTTGATGAGCTTCCAAATGCTATGCAAGTTAGTGTTCAAGGTCACACTGACAACCTAGCTCCTGGCAAGGACAGTGTATATAAAGATAACTGGGAACTCTCATCAGCTCGTGCGATCTCTGTACTTCAAGAACTCCTCTTAGATGGAGTTGATCCAAAAAGAATTAGTGCGGCAGGTTTTTCTGAGTATAAACCATTGGCAACAAATGTAACAAAGGCCGGACGAGAAAAAAACCGTAGAGTTGAATTACATTTTTATGGTAGTAAAAGGGATGATGAAGCAAAAACAAAACGCTCTATCTTAGATAAGGCATCAGCTCAGTAATGATAAGAATATTTTTTCTCTTTCTAGCTTTGGCATCTATTCTTAACGCTGAAGCTGTAACTATCCCTACTATGAATTTTGCTCTCTCGTCTCCTGATACACCAGAGCAACTAGTAAGCTCGTTAAATGTTTTAGTCGTTTTAACACTTCTTTTCTTAGCTCCAAGTATGATACTTGTAATGACAACTTTTACTCGTTTTGTTATAGTATTTGGTTTTTTAAGACAAGCTCTTGGAACCCAGCAAGTTCCACCTACTCAACTACTTGTGATGCTAGCAATGATATTGACTTTTTTTGTTATGGAGCCTATCGGCAAAGAAGCTTATGAAGTTGGGATTAAACCATATATAGAGGAAAAGATTGGTTATGAAGAGGCATTTGATAACACTACTCTTCCCTTTAAAAATTTTATGGTTAGAAATACTAGAGAAAAAGATTTAGCTCTATTTTTTAGAATAAGAAAGATGGAAAATCCAGCTACTGTAGCAGATGTACCTCTCTCCGTAATCATTCCAGCTTTTGTTATTAGTGAGCTAAAAACAGCTTTTGAGATAGGATTTTTACTCTTTTTACCATTCTTAGTTATTGATATGGTTGTAGCTTCTATACTTATGTCTATGGGTATGATGATGCTCCCACCTGTTATGATCTCACTGCCCTTTAAGATCCTTGTATTTGTTCTTATAGATGGTTGGAATCTGCTCATAGGTAACCTCATAGCGACGATAAAGTAGGACGATGATGAATTGTAAGTATTTTGGAGAGTGTGGGGCTTGTAGAGTCTATGAAGACGGATATGAGTCTCAATTAAGTAGTAAGTTAGAGTTAAACAAAGAGAGGTTTTGTGCTTTTTATGAGGGTGAGATCTCTGTTTTTAGATCTCCAACCTCACACTATCGCTCAAGAAGCGAGTTTAAGATTTGGCATAAGGATGATGATATCTTCTATGCGATGAATCATCTAGATCGCAAAGGCATAGTCTTAGTAGAAGAGTGTCCTCAAGTAAATGAGTACATTGCAGCTCTTATGCCAAAACTCTTACTTGCTATAAAAGAAAAAAATATAGGCTTTAAGCTCTTTGGAGCGGACTTTTTAAGTTCAAGTAGTGGCGAAATCGTAGTCTCTTTGATATATCATAGAAAACTGGGCGATGAGTGGCTAGTTAAAGCAAAGATGGTAGCAGAGGAGCTTGGCATCTATATTATAGGTCGAAGTCGTAAGCAAAAGCTTGTAGTTGGACAAGACTTTGTAACAGAGCATTTAAGCGTTGATGGCGAGATTTATAAGTTTAACTATATAGAAAATAGTTTCACTCAACCAAATTCTAGGGTTAATGAGCAGATGATTACTTGGGCTACAAAGTCGCTAGAAAGTTGTGATGGAGACTTGCTAGAATTATATTGTGGTGCTGGTAATTTTACTATACCCTTTGCAAAAACTTTTAAAAAAGTACTAGCTACAGAGATATCAAAGTCTTCTATCAATGCAGCAAAAACAAATATGCTCTTAAATGAAGTAACTAATATTGAGTTTTTAAGAATGAGTGTTGAAGAGTTTACTCAAGCGGTTGAAAGAAAGAGGGAATTTACTAGAATGAAAGATATCGATATAAATTCTTATAATATAAATACTATCTTTGTAGATCCACCTAGATCTGGCATGGATGAGACTTCCTGCGCTATGGCATCAAAGTATGACAATATCTTGTATATATCTTGTAATCCTGAGACTCTTCTAAGAGATCTAGATCTATTATGTAAGACTCATAAAGTTATAGATATGGCTCTTTTTGATCAATTTGCTTATACTCATCATGTTGAGATGGGAGCAAAACTAGTAAGAAAGGATAAGCCTAAATGAAGTCTCTTTTTATAATTTTTCTTTTATTTTTTTTGCTCCAAGGGGATGAGTTACAAAGAATAGAATCCATCATAAATGATATAACTAAACTTAGAGTTGAACATGAAGAGTGTAAAAAAGCTTTGGACTCAAAAGGCATTATAAAAGTAGAGACGACTAAAGAGAGTGAATGTGAAAGTTATGAGAAAACTGTAGAGATTCTAAAGACTAAAAACATTTCTTTAGAGAAAAAACTCCAAGAGCAAACCAAAATACTAAAAGATACTGAAAATGAGAGAGAAATATACAAAAAAGCAGTAAAAACCAAAGAAGATCAAATAGAAATCTTGAAAAATCAAATCGTTTTTTTAGAAAAAAAGGGCGAAACTAAACCAAAAGTAGTTGTAAAAGAGATAATTAAAGAAAAGAAAATATATCCAAAAGATGACAATATTTTTCCAACTCTTATGCCAAAACACACAAAGTTCAAAAAAGAAATTCTAAAAACTAAAGAGATAGAAGAAGAGACAAAGCCAACTACATATAGACTAAAATATGATAGTAAGATCTATAATGAAATTAGTGGAGATGAGATCTACTTATGGGAAAAAGATAGAACTTTTACATCCAATATCCAGACTCAAAACTTTACTAAGATAACAGGTTATTTTATAGACAAAAAATGGCAAAAAGCCGAAGAAGAGTTGTGGATCAAAAAAGTAGATATCTTTGAGAGATAAGCTACTAAAATCAGTCTTTGGGCACGATAGCTTTAAAAACTACCAAGAACAAGCTGTAGATGCCATCTTAGAAAAAAAAGATCTTATAACCATACTTCCAACAGGTGGCGGAAAATCTCTTTGCTATCAACTTCCATCTCTTATGATGGATGGCGTAACTATAGTTATCTCTCCGCTTATTGCTCTAATGCAAGATCAGGTCTATGCACTAAAGAAAAATGGCATTAAAGCCGAGATGATAAACTCTTCTCAAGACTTTAATAGCATCCAAGAGATAACCTCAAGACTTTTAGAAAATGATATAAAACTTCTCTATATAGCTCCAGAGAGACTAAGTGCAAATGGTTTTTTAGATCTCCTAAAAAGAGTAGAGATCAACTTTTTTGTAATAGATGAAGCTCACTGTGTAAGTGAGTGGGGACATGAATTTCGAGCAGATTATAGAAACCTCTCAATGCTCAAAGAGATCTTTAACGATGTGAGCATTGCCGCTTTTACTGCTACTGCTACACATAAAGTTCAAGAAGACATAGTTAGAACTCTAGGACTTTTTGATCCAGTAGCTCTTCGTGCTAAGACACTAAGAGAAAACCTCACAATAAGCTCACAACAAAGACTGGGAAATGGTCGAGCTCAACTACTTGACTTTATAGCAAAACACAGATCTAAATGTGGTGTTATTTACGCTTTTAGTAGAAAAGATGTAGAGGCTGTTGCTGGTTTTTTAAAAACAAAAGGTTATAAAGTTGGAGCTTACCATGCAGGTTTTTCAAGCGAGGTAAGAGAGCGAGTTTATAAAGAGTTTATGTATGAAGAGGTTGATATCATAGTCGCTACCATCGCTTTTGGCATGGGGATCGATAAGAGCAATATCCGCTTTGTAGTACATATGAGTATGCCAAAGACTGTTGAGAATTATTACCAAGAGATTGGTCGTGCTGGGCGAGATGGACTCGCTGCTGAGACCTTGCTACTCTACTCAAAGGGCGATGATCTAAAAATGAGATCTTTTATAGATGTGCTTGAGAACAAAGAGTATAAAGAACTACTATATAACAAGCTAAAAAAGATGTATAGTTATGCAAACTCTAGTGAATGTAGACATAAACTCATAGCAAAATACTTTGACGATGAGATCGAGAGTTGCGAGTATGTTTGCGATAACTGTAGGCGTGGAAGCGTTGAAAAAGTTGATATTACTACAGAAGCTCAAAAACTTCTCTCTTGCATCTATAGGTGTGAGCAAAGATTTGGACTCACTCATGTGATAGATGTTCTAAGGGGATCTAAGGCTAAAAGAGTCTTGGAATTCAAGCATGATAAACTCTCAGTTTACGGCAAGGGTGAAGATGTATCTAAAGATCTTTGGAGTGCCATAGGAGATAGACTTTTTGAGTTAGATGCCATTGAAATTGGCGAATTTAGAGCTATAAAACTAAAGAAATATGGTGCGGACATCTTAAAAGGTTTAGTTAAAGTTGAGATAGATAAACATAAAATGACTCAAAAATCAAAAAGAGTTAAAAAAGAGAGCTTAACAACTGTAGATGATGTAATATTTGAGAAATTTAGAGCTCTAAGAGCTGAAATTGCAGCAAAAGATGAAGTTCCTGCATATATAGTTTTCTCAGATAAAACTTTGGTTGATTTTATAGACAAACTACCACAAACAAAAGATGAGATCTTAGGTGTTAACGGGGTAGGCGAGGTGAAATATGAAAGATATGGAGAGGAGTTTTTAGCTCTTTGTAGAGAGATAAAATCTTTATAAATATTAAAGTTATGTAGGCGGGGCTAAAGCCCCACTTCCGGAAAACTTGATAAATTTTAAAGCTTGACATCTCTTTTGGAAGTGAGGTTTTAACCTCGCAAGGACAAGGCTTTCAAACTCTACACTAGCTTTAAAGCCTCATTTTCGAGGTATTTCATAATCTCGCACCACTAAGTTATGTAGAGTTTAAAAATGATATAATGGCAAAAAATTTAAAAGAGTAGAGCCTATTTTGAAAAAAATTTTGATAATCAGCGATGGTAGTGCGGGTGAACATTTTATACAAAGAGTTATTGAGACATATACAAGTGAAAATATTTACTATGTGGTAGAACTCAAAGCAAAAGAGTATGAAGAGGTTAATCCTGCTCGCTTTAAATTTTATGAGTTCGATCCAACTAGTTTTTATAAACTCTCAAATCTTTTAAAAATGGAGTTTGTTCAAGTTATTCTTGCGATGGATAGTCAACTCGACACTGAAAATACTATCAAAAACATAAGACTTGTTAAAAAAAGCCTTCGTATAATTGTGCTAAATCAGTGGGATATAAACAATGAAGACTCTGATGTTATCATGGTTAACTCAAATGAGATTTTAGCATCAAGGCTTCTTGATTATTTACCAAATGTTCCTGTAATTGCTCAAAATGTGGGAATAGGTGAGGGTGAGATAATGGAAGTTTTAGTTCCATTTGGAAGCTCTTTTGTTTATAGACATATTGGTGTGATAGAGCAAAAAAACTGGCGAATAGTTGCCATCTACAGAAATAGAAAACTTCTTATGCCATCACGAAGAAGAATGATCCAACCAAATGATCTCTTAGTTTTAGTTGGTGAACCTGCAGTTCTAAAATCAGTTTATCGTGCGATTAAGAGAGAGTTAGGGCAATTCCCCGAACCTTTTGGATCAAACATCTTTTTGTATGTAGATATGTGCTTAGTAAACTCAAGCACTATAAAAGAGATGATAAGACGAGCAGTTTTTGCTCATAAAAAATTTAAGCACAACCTAATTATAAAGGTTGTAAACCCAAGTAATATTGAGACCATTCAGTATATAAAAGAGTATAGAGATGAAAATGTTATTGTTGATATTGAGTACAAATCACGAGATCTAAGAGCTACTTTTTATAGTGATATAAAGTCATACCATATAGGTTTAGTTATAGTCTCATCTGAAATGTTTGAAGATTACTACACAAGAAATACTCTTTATGAATCTCATGTTCCTGTTTTAAAACTCTCTGATAGATCTTTTTCTAGTGTTAAAGATGCAGCAATTATACTGACAAATAACCGTGATTTGGAGAAGATCTCTTCTACTATTTTTGATATCTCTGAGCAGATGGGATTTAACTTAGAGATCTATAGCTATGTTAATGAACATGATGATGATAAAGAGCAAACTATCGAGCACTATAACAATCTTGCTGCAATTTTTTCTAAAAGTATTAAAGTTATAAAAGAGAATGAAAACCCTATACGAGAGCTTAGAAAAAAAGAGAATTTTGTTCATATATTGCCATTTACTCCAAAGGTAACAAAGAGAAGAATCTACTCACTTTTATCAACGGATAGTGAAAAATTATATTATAAACTAGACAATTATCATCAAATTTTTCTACCTGTTCAACTATAAAAGCGTGATTTAGCTCTTTTTTACTCTTTTTAAAGTATTATCTATCCTATTAAAAATTGAAAATTTGGATAGCTGATGCAAGTAAATATTCCCCTTAAAAAAACCGTTGATAACTCTTATGATATAAGTATAGAGGCACTTAAAAAAAACCATTTTGACACAAAAGTTGCCATTGTTACAAATCCAAAAGTAGCAGGACTGCATCTAGCTTATCTTCTTAGTTTTATCAGTGCAAAAGAGCTTTTTATCATAACAATAAGTGATGGGGAAGAGTATAAAAATCAAGAAAGTGTGGATACTATTTTAGAGTCACTCTTTAACCATAGATTTAATAGAAAATCAATGCTTATAGCATTTGGTGGTGGTGTTATTGGCGATATGACGGGTTATGCAGCTAGTATCTACCAAAGAGGCATCGACTTTATCCAGATCCCAACTACGCTACTTTCTCAAGTAGATGCAAGTGTTGGCGGAAAAACAGGGATGAACAACGCTTATGGCAAAAATCTAATAGGTGCATTTCATCAACCAAAAGCTGTTTTTATAGATCCATACTTTTTAAATACACTTGCACCTAGAGAATTTGGTGCTGGAGTTGCTGAGATGGTTAAGATGGCTATAACATTTGATAAAGAGTTTTTTGAATTTTTAGAAAGTGCAGAACTTAAAGACAAAGAAGTGTTAGCTAAAGCTATAAAAAAAGCAGTCCAGACAAAAGCTAGTGTAGTTGCTAAAGATGAGAAAGAACATGGTCTTAGAGCTGCACTAAACTATGGACATACATTTGCTCATGTTATTGAAAATGAGACTGATTATAAAGAGTTTCTTCATGGTGAAGCGGTGGCTATTGGCATGATAATGGCAAACGAAGTTTCTGTTAGCCTTGGATTGATGAATGAAGATGAAGCCCTAAGAGTTAAAAGATTTTTACAAAAATACAATTTACCAACAAGTTATAAAATCAAAAATGAAAATAGCTTCTATGAGGCATTTTTTCTTGATAAAAAAAGTTCAGATGAGAGTATTACTTTTATACTAGCAAGGGGCATTGGCGAGGTTGAGATTAAAAATGATGTAGAAAGAAGTTTGATTATTTCTGCTTTAAATAAGTTTGGAGATCTTATATGAAAATACTCCTTTTATTTTTTTTATTACTTAATTCTATAGTCTTTGCAGAGATTGGATCTATAGAAAAACTCAGTAAAGAAGAACTGTTAAAGATAGAGCAAGAACAAGAACAAGAACAGCAAAGACTAAATAGAATCTCTGAGCATCTTATTAGCTCAAAAAAGCTAGAAGAGGAGATATCTAAAGAGAAAGTTTGGACAAAGAGTTATGCGTCTTACTTGACTTCACTTGAAGTTAGAGAGTCTTTGCAAAAGATAAAAGAGAGAATAAAATTTTTAAAAGATAAAAAAGCAAAGACTCTAAGTGAGCAAGATGAATTAAACGCAATCATCTCAAAAGAGAAGATTTTAACTACACAGATAGAGAAATTTAAAGAAAAAGATAGCGCACCATTTTCAACGCTTATAACTCCACCTAGTATTGAAGATACTCCTAGTATTACTAATCCTTTTGATATTTTTACAGGTATCTCACTTATAAAAACTCTAAATTCTGATTTTAATGACTATATAAAAAGAAAAAATGAACTAACTCAACTTATAACTCTTTTACGCAAAGAGAGCAATATCTATAAAGAGATAGCGGCTTTAGACGTAGAAAAAAAATATGAAAAAAACATAGAGAAGATGCATAAACAACTAGAGAGATTTGAAACAGCGCTTGAGACTATGGAAGTTGCATCTGAAGTTTATCAAAAAAGATTGGAAATTATTGAGATAAATATTAACAAAGACATCGAGGTTCAGGTTTTAAAGCTGGGCAAGATAGGTGTAGTTATCTTGGTCGTCTTTTTGATATTTTTTATCTTGAAGTTGATTGTTAAGAAGTATATAACTGATAACGAGAGATTTTATATGACAAATAAAATCATCACTTTTTTAAATGTCACACTTATTATAATCATCCTATTTTTTAACTATATAGAAAATGCTAGTTATCTTGTAACTATACTTGGATTTGCTTCTGCTGGTATTGCTATTGCCATGAAAGACTGGTTTATGAGCATACTAGGTTGGCTTGTTGTGGTCATCGGTGGTAGTATCCATGTTGGAGATAGAATACGCGTTGATATGGCTGGGATGAAGTATGTTGGAGATGTTATGGACATCTCACTTCTTCGTATGACAATACTTGAAGATATAACCTTAACTGCTGTTAGCGATAATAGAAGAGCTGGTAGAATCATTTTTATCCCAAATAACTATGTATTTACACATATGATAGCTAACTACACGCACTCTTCACTAAAAACAGTTTGGGATGGGGTTAATATCACCATTACTTTTGAGTCTAACCACAAAAAAGCTATGCATATAGCAAAAGAGATAGTTAAAAAGTACTCTAAGGGTTATACAGACATAACAAGAAAACAGTTAAACAAACTTAGAAATCAGTACAGCTTAAAAAATACAAATGTTGAGCCTAGAATCTTCTCTTTTATAAAAGAAAATGGTGTATCTATAGACTCATGGTATTTGACGAATGCTTATGCCACTTTGACACTAAGGAGCGTTATATCTGTGGAGATTGTTGAAGCTTTTAACAAAGAAGATGATATAACTATTGCATATCCTACTCAAAGACTTCATCTCAATAATGAGACAAAAAAAGAACCTCCTTTTGATATTAGTGAGACAATATGAAAAAAGTCTATTTTAAAACTTTTGGCTGTAGAACAAACCTTTATGACTCACAAGTTATGATGGGTGCTTTAAAAAATTATGAGATAACTCAAAATGAATTTGAGGCTGATGCAATAGTTATAAACTCTTGTACAGTTACAAATGGAGCAGATACTCATGTTCGCTCATACTTAAATCATATAGAAAAAACATCAGATGCAAAAGTTTTTTTAACGGGTTGTGGTGCTCATACAAAAGGCGAATCACTTCTAAAGACAGGTAGAGTACACGGCGTCTTTGGGCAGAGTGAAAAGCTAAAGATAGAGAGTTTCTTAGAAGAAGAAAAACCATTTTATGACGCTGGAGATCTCAACCACATAGATAACGCAGTAGTGGATGACTTTGTTGGTAAGAGTAGGGCATTTATAAAGATTCAAGAGGGTTGTAGTTTTAGATGTTCGTACTGCATTATTCCCTTTGTTAGAGGGGACGCTAGGAGTATGGATGAGCCTCGGATCTTAGAGCAGATTCAAAGACTCGCATCTAATGGTTTTGGAGAGTTTATATTAACTGGCACAAATGTTGGAAGTTATGGACAAAAAACAGACAGCTCACTTGCATCTCTTATGAAAAAAATCTCTCAGATCCGTGGAGTTAGACGCATAAGACTTGGAAGTGTTGAGCCTATTCAGATTACAGATGAGTTTAAAGAGATCTTAGAAGAGAGTTGGCTTGAGCGCCATCTTCATATCGCACTCCAACACACTTCACCAAAGATGTTAAAGCTTATGAATAGAAGAAATGTTTATAAGCATGATTGTGAGCTTTTTGAAGAGTTAGCATCTAAAGGTTTTGCTATTGGCACTGACTTTATCACAGGACATCCTGGAGAGAGTGAAGAGTTGTGGCAAGAGGCTATGAAAAATGTAAGAGATCTTCCACTCACTCATCTTCACGCTTTTACGTACTCTAAGCGTGATGGAACTCCATCAGCCACTTTAAAACCTGAAATAAATGGTAAGCTTGCAAAAGAGAGACTTCATGAGTTGGAATCTATAATAAAGCAAAAAAATATAGACTTTAGAAATACTTTTAAGGGAGAGTTAGAAGTTTTGATAGAGAGTCAAAAAGACTCTTTATTTGTTGGACATGACCAACATTTTAACAAGATTGTAGTTGACTCAAAAGAAGATCTACTAGGAAACTGGGTAACTATAAAAAACTATGAAGTTAGAGGAGAATTTAACCATGCCAAACTCTAAAACAAACAAAATACTGCTCTATTTGTCGTCATTTTTCATTGTGTCTTTGGTACTTTTTGCCATACTTAGAGATAATTCATCAGACACTACTTTATACAATGCTCAAAAAATGCTTGATAATCACACAGTAGAAAAAGTAACCATCACAAAAGACTATGTATATTTAAAAACTGATAAAGATGTTTACAAGATTGCATCCTCTCAAGTTAAACCTGAGATGTTTTTAAATCATAAAGTTGAAGTTGGTACTAGTTCAAATATTATTGTTTATATTCTTTTTGCAGTTTTATTTTTAGGTATAGCTTCTATTATTTTTAGATGGTGGCAAAAGAGAGAAAGAATCATTGAAGGTGGTGGAGTAAATGCTTCAAGAGTTGAGATCCACAACACTCCACTTGAAGCAATAAAAAGTGATGTTAAGTTTAGTGATATTGGTGGCATTAGTGATGTGAAAATTGAGCTTGAAGAGATCATTGACTTTATGAAAAAACCAGCAAGATACAAAAACTTTGGTGCTAGAATGCCAAGAGGTGTACTTTTAGTTGGTCCTCCTGGTGTTGGTAAAACTATGATAGCAAAAGCAGTCGCTCATGAAGCGGGTGTTCCGTTTTTTTACCAAAGTGGTGCTTCATTTGTGCAGATCTATGTAGGAATGGGAGCAAAAAGAGTTCATGAACTCTTTTTAGCTGCAAAAAATTCAGCGCCCTCCATCATCTTTATAGATGAGATAGATGCAGTTGGTAAAAAAAGAGATGGTGTAAGAAATGATGAGAGAGAAGCTACACTAAACCAACTCCTAACTGAGATGGACGGCTTTGAAGGGCAAAGTGGGATAATCGTTATTGCAGCTACAAACCAGATAGAAGTACTAGACTCCGCACTTCTAAGAGCTGGAAGATTTGATAGAAGAGTCTTTGTAGAGCTTCCAACAAAGCAGGAGCGTGCCGCTATTTTAGAGAAGTATCTAAGCAAAGTTCCAAATGACTTAGACGTAATGAGAATAGCAAATATGACAGTAGGTTTTAATGGAGCGGCACTAGCAGCACTTGTAAATGAAGCTGCACTCTTAGCTCTTAGACAAAATGACAAAAAAGTAAATATAGATCACTTTCATATGGTAAAAGACAAGGTAATGTTTGGAAAGAAAAAGCTCCAGATGCTAAGTGATAAGCAAAAATCTTATAGAGTTACTTATCAAGCAGCAAAAGCTATAGTTGCTACTTACTTTGATCTACCTTTTGAGAAGTTAATGCTCTCAAATGAGAAGCTAACTCCAACTACAGATGAACCACTTATAAAGCATGAGTTAGAATCAAGAGTTAAGATGCTTCTAGCTGGGATGGCAGCTTGTGATATCAAGTATGGCGAGCATGCAAGTAGTGCTAAGATTGACCTTGATGAGGCAAAAGAGTTAGTAGAAAAGATGCTAAAAGAGTATGGAATGGGTGATACTTTGATCTCTTCTGATGAGCAAAATGAAGCTCTTATCTCAAAACTATATAAAGAGACAAAAATACTAATAGAAAAAATGTCAAATATTATGATCGTGGTTGAAGAGATCCTTTCAGAGAAGGAAAGCATCACAAAATCAGATGTTAAAGAAGCGATAGATGCAGTTCTTTAGTGGATTTTCACTTCAAAATGAAAACTATCTATTTAAAGGTTATATAAACGATACAAAGTACACTGTAGCTGGTTTTAGTTATGGAAGTATAAAAGCACTAGAGTATGTTAAAAAAACTTTAGCAGCTAAAAAAAGAGTAGATACTTTGCAACTTTTATCTCCTACTTTTTTTCAAACAAGAGATACAAAGTTTAAGAGACTTCAAATACTCTCCTTTACAAAGAGTGAGATAGTATATATGAAGCAGTTTATAAAGCTATGTTTTGATCCTTATGAGAAAAAGATAGTAGAGCAAAAAAAGAGTACAAAACAAGAGCTAGAAGAGTTACTTAATTATGAATG
This sequence comes from Sulfurimonas sp., assembly GCF_023228785.1. Taxonomy (GTDB): domain Bacteria; phylum Campylobacterota; class Campylobacteria; order Campylobacterales; family Sulfurimonadaceae; genus Sulfurimonas. Next base: position 92,469 of record NZ_JALOAN010000001.1, on the reverse strand, counting down.
GGATTTTGATGAATTAGATAGTCTTGCACAACAAGGTGTTAAGCTAGAAGTTTATCTAGGAGAAAAAGATAAAATTATAGATGTAGAAGGCGCGCGAGAATTTTTTACTCAAGTGGCATCTGTGACATATATAAAGAATGCAAATCATTTTTTGCAGATTAGTTAATGTTACGCACTGTAATGAGTAAAAATTGAATGCTCTGAACAATTATCAAGTTGGATCCTGAATCAAGTTCAGGATGACGAGTGTTCAGGATGATGAGTGTTCCGTCATTCCGTGCTTGACACGGAATCTAGTTCAGGATGATGCGTATACCGTCATTCCGTGCTTGACACGGAATCTAGTTTATAGATTAAATAAGGAAAAAATATGAATAAAATAAAAATAGGCGTAATAACAGCGAGTGATAGAGCAAGTAAAGGGATATATGAAGATATCTCAGGCGTGGCGATTCAAGACACAATGAAAGAGTACTTAAAGAGTGATTTTGAGATAGTTTATAGATGTATAGCAGATGAACAAAGCTTGCTAGAAGAGACTATGAAAGAGCTTTGTGATGATGAGTCTTGTTGCTTAGTTGTCACTACTGGCGGAACAGGTCCAGCATTTCGTGATGTAACTCCAGAAGCTACTGAAAATGTGTGTGATAAGATGATGCCAGGTTTTGGTGAGCTTATGCGTCAAGTAAGCCTACAATATGTCCCAACTGCCATTCTTTCACGCCAGAGTGCAGGAATAAGAGGAAAATCTTTGATAATAAATCTACCAGGAAAACCAAAGTCTATCCGTGAGTGTTTAGATGCAGTTTTTCCAGCAGTTCCTTACTGTATAGATCTTATAGAAGGTCCATATATAGAGACAAATGAAGATGTTATTAAAGCTTTTAGACCTAAGGTTAAATAGAGATTTTGATCCCTACAGGGCAGTGATCTGAGCCTTCTATATGATCTAGTATGTAAGCGTCTTGTAAGTTTTGGGCTAGATCTTCTGAGATAAAAAAGTAGTCTATTCTCCAGCCTATGTTTTTTAAGCGCGCGGAAGAGCGGTATGACCACCAGCTGTATCTATCTAGCTCATCACCGTTTACATATCTAAAGGTATCTATGTAGCCGTGATCTAAGAGTTTGTCTATCCAAGCTCTCTCACTAGGTAAAAACCCAGATGTTTTAGAATTTGCTTTTGGGTTTTTAAGATCAATCTCTTTGTGGGCTGTATTTACATCTCCACAAATTATAATAGACTTGCCATCCTCTCTTAGTCTCTCACAATGCTCTAAAAAGTCATCATAAAACTTCATCTTAAAGGTGAGTCTCTCTTCATCTTTTTGACCATTTGGAAAGTAGACATTAAAAAGAACAATATCCTCGTAATGCGTCTCAACAATTCTTCCCTCACCCATAGTGTCAATATGCTCACAAGTAGAGCTAAAGTCATTCTCTAATAGACTCCAAGTTAAAGTTCCACTATAGCCTTTTTTTGTAGCTGAGTTTACAATTGTCTCTCTATACTCTAAGTCAAACATATCTTGTGGAATCTGATCTTCTAAGGCTTTTATTTCTTGCAAACAGAGTATGTCTGGTTGATGTTCATCTATCCACTTAAGAGCTTCTTTGTTTGCTATTGCGCGAATTCCATTGACATTCCATGAGATTATTTCTATTGATTTTGACATATATAAATTTTTCCAAAAGTGAAGTTGTTTAGTTAAGAACACCTAGGTGCAAGAGCGTGCTAATGAAGTAAATGTATAGGTAGCTAAGGGAATTAACTTCCCATAGCCCATTTATACAAAGTTTACTTTAGAGAGGTGATGTTTTAGACCAAGCTCATCAGATGAACATCCAAGAGCTAGTCCTAGCATCTGTTGCATGTGAAGAACTGGAAGTTCTACCTCACGACCAATCGCCTCTGAGGCGTGTTTTGTTTGAGTATCTAGTTTTAGGTGACATAGTGGACATGGTGTTACCATCATGTCAGCATTACCGTCCATCGCTCCTGCAATTGCGTTTCCAGTTAGGATAGATGCAGTCTTTGGAGCTTGAAGCTCTACATGAAAACCACAACATTTGTTTTTTTCATCATAATCAACATTCATACCACCACAAGCGATAATAAGGTCATCTAGTGAAGTAGGGTTGTAAGGATTTTCTTTAGTTTTATGAGATTCATTTTGAAGCTCTGATGGACGGATATTGTGACAACCATAAAATGGTGCAATATTAAATTGACTAAGTGGAGTAACAACCATCTCTTTTATCTTATCTAGCCCTATATCATCTATGATAGCGTATAAAAAATGGATAACATTTGAAGTGCCTTTGTACTCAAGTCCAACTTCTGCAAGTTTTTCATTAACTCTTGCTTTAAGATCTGCATTGTTATCAAGACGGTGTTTTGTCATTGCAGTGTTTAATTGACAAGTATTACAAATAGTAACCATCGTCAGATCATGCTTCTCTGCATAAGCAATATTTCTAGCATTTAACACAAGTGATAAAAAGTCATCATAATCTTGTAAGTGTGAGGCTCCACAGCATGATGCTTCTGTGAGTTCTATTAGCTCAATGTTTAGTTTTTTAGCTACTGCTAGTGTTGACATCATCTGCTCTGGAGTGCTCTGTTTTGCTGTACATCCTGTAAAAAGTGCGTATTTTAATTTTTTCATATTTTACTCCTAGAACTTTGCAGTTGACGATGATTTAACAAGTTTTTGAATTTCATCTAAGTTGTCTGATTTTGGCATATTCCAAGGCAGAACAATCTTACCTTTTCTAAACATTTGTAGTGCTACAGGAATATGTTTAATAATTGATGGACCCTCAGAATAAAGAACTAAAGTACCCTCATCAAGCATACCGTGTTTAGCAATAGAGTTTTTAAATCCAACTGCATGACGAGTAGCTACATTTGAAGTTGCAACTCCCTCACGAAATAGCATTTGATGAAGTTTTGTGATCTTGTCAATAGGGTTTACATCTTTTGGACAAGCCTCAGCACATTCAAAACATTTTACACAATCCCAAAGTCCTTGACCCTCTTTGTGTAACTCTAGTAGTCTCTCTGTGTGAGCATCATCACGAACATCTGCTTCAAATCTGTAAGCTTTAGCAAAAGCTGCTGGACCAAAAAACTCATCATTTATTTGAACTACTGGACAAGCGTAGTGACAAGCACCACATTGTATACATAGATCTGCTTCATTTAGCTCTTCAGCTTCTTCTGGTGATACTATATGTTCATGTTCTGGATGCTCATCAACATCAGAAATAAGATAAGGTTTGATAGCATCGTGCTTTTGCCAAAAATCAGCCTTATCAATAATCATATCTTTAACAGCACGTTTTATACTTTGTGGCTCTAAAGTTATCTCATTTCCAAAGAGTTCAATCATGTCGTTCATATTTTCTTTACATGCAAGAGTAGCGCGACCATTTAAGTTAATAGCACAAGCTCCACATATCCCGTGACGGCAACTTCTTCGATATGAAAAACTACCATCTAGATCCCATTTGATTCTATTTAAAATATCTAAGACAACTTCTTCAGAAGTCACTTCCATAGTGTAAGTTTCATAATATGGAAGATAATCTACATCAGCATTAAAACGAAATACTTTGAAGTTTACTTTTTGTGTAGTTATATTGTGTGTACTCATAAGTTCCCCTTAGTATGTTCTTGGTTTGAGTTCATGTTTGCCAAGTTTAACATCCATATAATCAAGCTTGATGTCACCCTTATCGTCCATGTATGCCATAGTGTGCTTTAAGAAATTTTCATCATCACGAGACTCAAAATCTTCTCTATAGTGAGCTCCACGACTCTCTTTTCTTGCGATCGCACTCTCAACTATAAACGCTGAATAGTCAAGCATATGACCAAATTCTATAGCTTCTTGAAGTTCAGTGTTAAAGAGTTTTGATTTATCTTTGATACGGATATTTTTAAATCTTTTATGAAGTTCTTTTACTTTTGCTATTGCAATCTCAAGAGTTTGCTCTGTTCTAAATGCACCAGCATTATCAGTCATACATTGTTGAAGTTCATCTCTTAAGCCTGTTATAGTCTCATCGCCATTATTGTTTAGAATGAAGTTAATTTCTTCTAATGCTTTTGCAGCATCTTCTTTTGTAGCAGTGCGTAGTTCTATATTGTCTATTTCAGATACCATTGTTTTTCCAACAAAACGACCAAAGAGTAGGGCTTCTAAAACAGAGTTTGCACCAAGACGATTTGCACCATGAACAGATACACAAGAGCACTCGCCAGCAGCGTAAAAACCCTCTACAAACTCATCACTGTTTTTGCGAACATTTCCTGCAGTATTTACAGGGATACCACCCATAGAGTAGTGTGCAGTAGCTGAGATTAAAATAGGTTCTTTTATCATATCAAGCCCTAAAAATGTAAGAGCTAAATCTCGAAGTTCAGGAAGTTTTTGCATAATCAACTCTTTTCCTAGATGTGTTACATCTATAAAAACTGCATCTTTTCTAGGACCAACACCACGACCCTCTCTTATCTCATTTAAAATAGCACGACTTACAACATCGCGAGATGCAAGTTCCATAGCGTTTGGAGCGTATTTTTCCATAAATCTCTCACCTAGTGAGTTTAAGAGTTTTCCACCCTCACCGCGGGCAGCTTCAGAGATTAAAACACCATTTCCTGAGAGTCCTGATGGATGAAACTGAACAAACTCCATATCTTCTAGAGGAAGACCATGACGAGCAACTATTGAGAGTCCATCACCAGTATTTGCATGAGCATTTGAGTTGATCTTGTAAGCACGAGCGTAGCCACCAGTTGCAAACATTACTGACTTTGCATTAAATATAGCAATTTGCATATCACGAATGTTAAAAGCTACAACTCCACTAACTTTGCCATCCTTGTAGATGATATCAGCTGCATACCACTCATCCCAAAACAAAACGCCAGAACGATGAGCTTGTTCATAAATAGTTTGAAGTAGAGTTAAACCTGTTCTATCTTTTGCGTAACAAGCACGAGGAGAAGATTGGCCGCCAAAAGGACGTTGCGCAATCTTTCCATCAGGAGTTCTGCTAAAAGCAGCTCCCATTCTCTCAGCCCAGCGAATAGTCTCTGGAGCTTTTTGGCACATAAACTCAACAGCATCTTGATCTGCTAAATAGTCAGATCCCTTTACTGTATCAAACTCATGTAACTCAATACTGTCGTCTTTACTAAACGCTGCATTAACTCCACCTTGAGCAGCACCAGAGTGACTTCTCAAAGGGTGAAGTTTTGTAATAACAGCAACTTTTTTTCCCGCATTTTGCAACTCTCTTGCAGCAGCACAGCCCGCTAGACCAGCTCCAACAACGATTGCATCGTAAGTATAAATAGGAATACTCATTAGCTTTCCTTCGTTTAAAGATATAAAAAATAAGCTTGATTATAGCGTTAGAAGCCTTTGTTAATGTTAAATAAGGGCTTTGAGAGAAGGAAGTTAAAATTTGTTACCATTTGAGACATTTATAAGTATTTAAAATATAAATAGTTACTTTTAGTAACAGAATTTATAGCTCGTGTTCAGCTAAATCTCTGATTTGAGAAATGGTGTTCTTCTTTTTTTGAGCATGAATGAGAATCCCTTTAGCTTTTTCTATCGACTCTTCAAGGGGCTGGTTATTTGGTTTAATAACAAAACCGCCACTAACAGTTATAACTATAGGATCTCCGTTTGGCTCTTTAAATTTTAACTCAGAGATACTTTGACGAATAATGTCGATATCTTTAAAAGATGCCTCTTTTGATGTTCTTGAGAGTATCAAAGCAAATTGATTATAATCAGTTCTAGCGATAACATCTGTAGCTTGCTCATGTAAAGAGATTGTAAAAGCAACTTTCTTAAGTATAGTTTGCGCAAAAGCTTGAGGAAAAGCTCTTTTGTTTTTAGAAAAATTATCTATTTCTAAAATAGTTACTGATGTAAAGTTGTTATCTTTCATACCTTTTTTATTGCTGTAAGAACTCATCATTCCTTTGAAATTATTTATCTCAGTAAGTGGATCTTTAAGGTTAGGATTGTCAGCAATAATTGGTTTTCTATTCATTCTAAGTTGTACGGCATCTGCTTCTTGTGAAAAAATTTCATACTCATTTTGTTGTTTATCAATCGCATGAAGATATAAAATGTCTCTATATATAGAGTTTAATCTTCTACGGTACCAAAAGCTTATGAAGATAAGAAAGACTAAAGAGATAATTGCTACTTTTTCAATAATAAAATGTTTTTCTTTTGCGTAGGCGATGTTTTTCATAGTCATTGAGTCTAAAAAACTGTTTGTTGAATAAAAAGCATTTTTAAGTTCTTGACTTCTTTGTTCTTCATCTACTAAATTTTTGATGTAGTATTCATGTGCTGCTTGATTAAAGTTGTTTATGAGTTTTGAGAGTTTGTCTAAGTCTTTTAAAAAATCATTTGAGTTGTTTGAGAGATATTTTCCAGCATAGTCATATTTGTTTAGCTTTTGTAGTTTTTCTATCTCAAAATGAAGTTGATTGCTTTTTCCATTAAATTGGATAAGAGCTAATTCAATATCATCCTTTTTAAGGGTGCGAAGAGTGTTGATTATTTTTTTTTGATTTTGTAAGATATCTATCTTAGCAAAGGAATTTTTTTGTTCAACTACTAAAAGTGTAAGGATTAGAACAATCGCAGTTGTAAGGATTAAAAACAGAAAAAGATTGGAAAATATTTTGTTTATAGAGTGTTTCATTCTATTTTTCCTAATGATGATATAATATCGGACATTTTATACCTTTAGTCTTTAAATATCCTTTAACATAATATAAAGAAGTTTGTTTGAATTTAGAAAATTATTTCATATCTCAGTTTGATAGCGGTCGCATTGGAGATGATGGTGCTTTAATTGGATCCATGGTTTACTCAAAAGATGCTTTTTTTGAAGATGTTCATTTTAAGAAAAAATGGATGAATCACTATCAAATAGCACAAAAATCTATGATGGCAAATATCTCTGATGCTATTGCAATGAATGCTAAACCAAAATACGCGCTCCTAAGTGTTGCAATGCCAAAAAACATAACAAAAGAGCAGATGCGAGATCTAGTTCGCGGGTTTAGTGAGACGGCAAAAAAGTTTGGCATAGAGATAATAGGTGGAGATACCATAAGTAATATAAAGTTAGATATTACTATAACTATAATTTCACAAACTCTAAAGCCACTACTAAGAAGTGGTCTTAAAAAGGGTTATCTCTTAGCTCATACAGGAAAACTTGGAAGAAGCAGAAAAGATTTTTTAAAACTTAGAAATCTTGGATCTATCAACGCAAGATCTAAGTTTGTAAATATAGAGTTAAGAGATAAATTTATACAAAAATCTAGCAGATATTTAAGCTCAGGAATGGATATCTCAGATGGTCTTTTTAGTGATTTAGATAAACTTGCATCTATAAACAAGTTAGGATTTAAGTTTCTCAAAAAGATCTCAAAAAGAGTGGCTTGTAGTGGAGAAGAGTATGAGATGCTAGTTGCATTTGATAAAAGATATAAAAAAACAATACAAAGAGTCGCAAAACAGACAAGAACACCACTAAATATTTTCGCTTATAGTGCTAGAAATAGATACTCCAATAGATGCAAATCGCATCATTTTTAAAGGCAAAGAACAATGGACAGATTTTACTCGCTAGATCACTCTAGCATCGATTTTCATTTTAAACAGAGTCCTAGAGACTTTGTCGTCGAAGAGATTCCTCTTTATGAATTTAGTGGCGATGGAGAACATCTTATTTTATTTATAAGAAAAAAATTGCTAAGCACTTCAGAGATGATAGGTGTCTTAGCTAGATTTTTAGGTATAAAAAATAGAGATATAGGTTATGCAGGACTAAAAGATAAACATGCAATGACGAAACAGTATATCTCAGTGTACAAAAAATATGAAGAACAACTTGAGGGTTTTGAGCATGAAAATATAAAAATTATTTCAAAACACTACCATAACAATAAGATACGAATCGGTCATCTAAAGGGCAATAGATTTTATATAAAGGTAAAAAAAGTAAATCCTACAAGTGCTATAAAAATAGATGAAGCTCTAAAAAATATACAAAAATATGGAATGCCAAACTTCTTTGGATATCAGAGATTTGGAAATGATGGAGATAACCATATACTAGGTGAAAAACTTGCTAAAGGTGAAGCAAAAGAGCGTAACCCAAGAGTTAAAAAACTCCTTATAAATGCTTACCAGAGCCATCTTTTTAATCTATGGCTTAGTTCAAGGTTAGAGTTAAATAGACTTATAAATAATTTTGAGACACTAGAGTTAGAGTCAGTTTTAAATATGCCAAATAATGAACTAACAAAACTAAAATCTCAAACTCATCCATTTAAGCTTATACAGGGCGATGTGATGGAACACTATCCTCATGGAAGATTGTTTGATTATGAAGATAGTGATGAAGATCTAGAGAGATTTAACAAAAGAGAGATCTCGCCAACTGGACTTTTGTGTGGTAAAAAAGTAAAAATAGCATCAGGACTTGCACGTGGTTATGAAAAAGATTTTGATGATGAGATAAGTGCCGATGGAGCGAGAAGATATGCATGGGTATTTCCAGAGGGTGTTGAGGGAAGATTTAACAAAGTAGAGGCTCAGTATGAGTTTAACTTCACACTTCCAAAAGGCTCATACGCAACTGTTCTTATAGAAGAGATTGCTAAGAGAAATATAAAAGAATAATAAGGATGAAAATAAAATGAGTAAACATATAACATCAGCCATCTCACAAACTTTTGGTAAGTTTGCAAACAAAGAGTTTGCTGAGTGGTTTCAAAAGATCGTAAATAATTCCTATGTTAGTTTGATGGGTTTAGATATGAAAGAGTTTCACACACCTCAATCATACACAAGTCTAAACGCACTCTTTACAAGAAAACTAAAAGAAGATAGAACTTACTCTTTGGATGCAGACGATTTTATATCACCTTGTGACTCTTTAGTTTCAGCTTGTGGAAAACTACAAAAAGATTATGCACTTCAGATCAAAGGTATGAGATACTCAAGTGATGAGCTTTTAGGTGAGCACTTTAGTGGAGATGAAAAAAGTAGTGTTTATGATGGAGAGTTTATAAACTTCTATCTATCTCCAAAAGATTATCATCGTTATCACATTCCAACAAATCTAAGAGTTTTAAAAGCTGTACATATCCCAGGAAAACTCTATCCTGTAAATATTCCTTCACTCAAAAAAAGATTAAATCTATTTATAGAAAACGAGAGAGTTGTTTTGATGTGTGAGAACTCAAATGGCAAGAAGTTTTTTATAGTTTTAGTTGGAGCTCTGAATGTTGGTGTTATGCAAGTCTCATTTGAGAGTGCTATAAAAACAAACGCATCTGCGATAAAATCGAGCGTTTATGAGTACAAAGATCTCTACTTAAACAAAGGTGATGATTTTGGTTGTTTTGAGATGGGATCTACCATAGTGATCTTGGCTCAAAAAGATATGCTAGAGTTAAAAGATCTACAAGGCAAAGATGTAAAATATGGAGATACTATAGCTAGAAATGTATAAAACTCAAGAAGAAAAAAGACTATACATAGAGAAGATCTTTAAAAACAAAGCACTCTTTGAGTGGGAAGTTTTACATGTTTCTTCTCACTATGACAGACTTGAAATCATGGAAGTATTAGCGCATATTTTAGTTCGAGAAAAATTAAGATATGAGTTAAACTTTTTGTATTTGGAAAAGTTTGAAGATTTTAATTTTTCACAGATTGTAAATATTATATTTCACGAGATTGCAAATGAATGGGTTAGTTTTGCAACAGAGATCTTGCTCTATCCAAAGAGAGATGCCATACAAGAGATCCAAAATAGAATAAGAGTAAAGTTTATACACTCTTTAGCTAAAGACTATTATGAAAAATACAGACGAAAAATCTTTGAAGAGGTTGGAGACACCTTTATAGAGCTAGTAGCAAGTGCTAAGAGTGAAAAAAGCATAACAAGAGTTATACAAGAAACTTTAGAAAGTAACCTAATAAAAAATAGACAAATATTAGATATGCATAATTTTCATCAACTCTACAAAAGAACAAAGACTGCTAGAAATATAAAAAACTCTGATATCGCAAGTCTAAAAATAAAGATAATTGACTTAAAAGCCCTTTATGTAGATCCAAACATAACAACAGACGAAAAAGAGAAGTTATATAGTCAAATAGAGAGACTTCATAAAGAGTTAGATAGAGTTGTGAACTATTCACTAGATCACTTCGATAAGGCTATAAAAAGGCTAAAAGATACAATGGTTCAGTCTATGATGAGTATGACTAATTCTAAACTTTAAGATCTAAAACTTGTAAGTAGCTATGGCTCTAAAGTAATTTGCATCTTTTTTACTAGATGAAAACTTTAAACTCTCATATCTTAGATAGATGGATGCTTCTTTTGTGAAGAAGTGTTTGAAGTGAAAGTAGTAAGCGTTAAAATCATCGCCTCTTTTATCTTTTGTTTGTGTATTTGTGAGCGTTAAAGCTACTTCGCTGTGAAAATCTCCAAGATTTAAATCATGTGTAGCTTTTAACATCCAAGTCTCTGGTTTAAAAGCTCCTCTGCCGTTTGCCATCATCGAAGTTGTATAGACTTTTGCTGAACCACCATATCCTGTCACAACACCACTAAGTCCGAAGTTTTGAGAATAGTTTAGAGAGAGGGAATAATCCTTTGCATCTATACTAGATCTTAGAGCTACTAAGTTTATGTCATCTGCACCATTGTTGGTATCTTTTCTAACATAGACTCCTCCATTGCCACTCTTGAAATATTGTGCACTAAAACAGATTAAGGTATCTGTATTTAAGGTCATCTCATAATCACTTTGAGCTACAAAAGTAGAGTATAGATCTGGCACATAGTAGTAATAGAATTCAGTTTTAAGACCACTCAAACCATTGTAGTGAAGTGAAAACATTGTAATATTGTCAAACTCACCACTAGGAGTCTGTTTTTGGTACTTATCTGAAGTGTTTGAGCGCAGAGCATCTATGTAGTAGAGCTGAACCTTTAAATCCTTAATGCTCTCTCCTGTATAGGTAAAACCTCTATATGACCATGGCATTATTCTTGAGTCATCATCATTCATCATAGGTGTGTTTATTATAAAGCTACCAACTCGCAAGATTCTAGTTTGTGTTTTATATGCTAAATATGATTCGCTTATTGTTGTTAGTGCAGTTCCATCCTTTTTAAAAAGAGCAGTTTTTTCTCTGTTTATTGAATCAAAAGTAGGGTTGGAGGTGTGAAATCTTACAGATGCAAAGAAGGAGTTTTTAGTATCAGTCGAGTATTTTAGATATCCGCCAGCAGAAGTAGCATAAGCATCTGTATCATTTTTTTTGTCTATGTTGTAGTAAAAGAGTTGCATCTGTAGATCTACATTTCCATTTTCAAAAGCTTTTAAAATGGAAGAATTAGCACAAAGAGATAGACTAAAAAAAAGTAAAATCAGAACTTTAAACATCTATGAAACCAAGAGCAAGCACGCTTTACCAATAGTTAGAACAAATGTATTTACAAGTGTTATCTTCACTTTTTATCTTCCTATAGCATTGTCAAGTAGTGCTATAGCATTATAGTACTCATAAAAAGAGACAACTAGATTTGACTTTGCATCTATATAACCTTGTCTTGCTTGTTGAAGCTCTATAAAATCTGACAGTCCATACTCATATCTCTTTTGAGCCTGATCAAACTTCTCACTAGAGACTTCTAGAAGACTTTGAGATAAGACTACAGAGTCTCTTGTTTTGTTAAGGCTTATGTAGGCTTGTGTAGTTTGTTTTTTTATAAAAAGTCTAGAGCTGTTTAACTTTGAATGAGCGATATTAAGTGCAATCTTTTTTTCTTGCTCTATTGCAGAACTTGCTCCACCTTCATAGATATTGTAGTCTAGGTTTAGTGCTATTTTGTATTGATCTTTTGGTGTAGTGTTTTCAAATTTATCTACTTTTTGCTTAGTATAGTTAGCTCCAAGATAAAGTTCTGGGTAAAATTCAGACTGAGCAACTCTACTATTTGCCTCTGCTGATTTTATATCAAAAAGATTTTTCTTTAACTCATATCTATTTTCATAAGCAAAGCCAATGGAATCTTGCAAATTTAGAGCGTATCCAGCTAGTAAGTCTAGTATGTTTCCAAAATCAAGTGCCCTAGAGTAGACTTTATAACCAGTAGATCTATCTATAAAACCAACTACTTCATCTAAAGATGCATAGGCTAACTCTAAGTCATATAGACTTTTCTTTAAGTCTAGTTTTGATTTTATAAGCTCAACTTTTGCATCTGAGACATCTATCTTTGTTTTGATCCCAGACTCAAAATATCTTTGCGAACGGTATAGTTGCGCTTCATTTAATTTTACATTTTCTCTGTTTACATCTATAAGAGCTATGGCTTGAAGAACATTATAGTAAGCACTCTTTACATCTCTTTTTTTATCTGAGATTTTTTGCTCATTTGAGTTTAGGTATGCATCAGAGTCATACTTTAAACTATCAACATTCCCACTAGTTTTTCCAAAGTCATATATGATTTGTTTTAGTGAGAGTTGCCCTAAAAGTAGAGTGTCATTTTTCATACTATCTTTGTTTGTTGGTAGATCACTCATACCAATCTCTCCTGCACTAAGGCTTAGATCTACCTTTGGTAAGTAAGATGCGAAACCTTTATCGTAACGACTAAGAGAGGCTCTGTACTCATCTGCACTTATTTTTAAGTCTGGTGAATTCTCTAGTGCTTTGATGATTAGCTCATCGACTGTATATATATCTTTTGCACTTAGGCTTAGAGTTAGTAAAAGCAGACTTATCAATCTTAGTATCATATAGATTCCCTTTTTTTTATCTCATCTTCAACGCTTATAAATCTCTCTCTCATGGATTCTAGCAGTACATATAAAACTGGCACGAAAAGAGTGGAGACAAAAGTAGCCGCCATCATTCCAAACATAAGTACGATTCCGATTGAGACCTGAGTAATAGATCCAGCCCCAGTTGCAAAAGCAAGAGGAATAATTCCAAACATAAAAGAGAGGATCGTCATCATAATTGCACGAAAACGCAGAGATCCACCTTTTATAGCAGACTCAACGATCCCAACTCCACTCTCTCTTTGTTCTTTTGCAAATTCCACTATAAGTATGGCATTTTTTGCAGCAAGGGCAACGAGCAAGACAAGACCGACTTGGGCAAAAGTGTTTAGTGGAAGATCTACTACATGCAGACCAATAATTGCACCAGCTACAACCATTGGAACTGAGAGAAGGATCATCAAAGGAAGAACCCAGCTTTCATATTGAGCAGATAAAACTAAAAACACAACAAGTAAAACAAAAATAACTACATAGATCTGAGCATTTCCAGCTATAGTCTCTTGGTAACTCATTCCAGCCCACTCATAACCGTAAGATGCAGGTAAAACACTCTTTGCGATCTCATCCATGGCAGTCATAGCATCACCAGAACTATATCCAGGTGCTGCAGATCCATTTATCTGAATACTTCTATACATATTAAAGTGAGAGAGGTTTTGAGGTCCTACAATCTCTTTGATGTTTAGTAGTGCATTTAGCGGGATCATCTTATCTTTGTTATTTTTTACATAGAGTTTATCTATATCATCTTTTGTACTTCTAAACTCTTTATCAGCTTGAACAAAGACTCTAAAAACTTTACCAAATTTTGTAAAGTCATTTACATAGATTGAGCCTAGATATGCTTGCATGGTTGTAAAGAGATCTGATATGTTTACTCCAAGAGCATTTGCTTTTTCTCTATTTATATCTATGTCGTACATAGGATAGTTTGTAGCAAAGGTTGTAAAAGCGTAAGCAATTCTTGGATCTTCAAAGGCTGCTTTTATAACTTCATTTGCAAAGTGTTGAAATGTTTCTAAATCGCCAGAGAGATAGTCTTGAAGTCTAAAGTCAAAACCTCCAACATTTCCTACACCTGGGATCCCAGGCATATTAAAAGCTGCAATATTGGCTTCACTTATAGATGCAGATTTTTGCTGTATTTGCTTTACGATGCCATCCACACTATTTTCTTGAGTTGTTCTAAGATCCCAGTCTTTTAAAGAGACAAACATTGCTATGGCTGAACTATCCATCGCTCCTGTAATAATGTTAAAACCCTCAACGCTAACAACATTAGAAACCCCATCTATATTGTAGATAATATCTTCAACTCTCTTTCTCGTGATCGTAGTTTGAGATAGTGAAGATCCAGGTTTTAAATTTACTGAAACCATACATACACCTTTATCCTCCGATGGAACAAAGCCTGTAGGGGTTATACTAAAGAGATAATATGTAAAGTAAAAAAGTCCAACCATTATAAGAAGCATTACATATCTAATCTTTATAAGATAGCCAATAAAAATCGTGTACTTCTTAGTTAGGTAGTTAAAAAAGATATCAAACTGATGAAATAAGATAAACTTCCTTTCTCCCTCTTTTTGTCTTTTTATAATAATGGCACTAATGGCAGGAGAGAGCGTTAGAGCGTTTAGAGAGGATACTAAAACAGCAAAAGCAATTGTGAGTGCAAATTGCTGATACAAAGCTCCTGTGATACCTGGGAGCATTGAGACAGGAATGAAAACAGCGATAAGAACAAGAGTAGTTGAGATGATAGGACCAATAAGCTCTATCATGGCTTTTTTTACAACTTGAGGCATAGTGAGATCTGGCTCTTTGTTCATTATAACTTCAACATTCTCAACAACTAAAATAGCATCATCTACAACTATACCAATAGCTAGAATGAGTCCAAAGAGAGTTAAAAAGTTTATAGAAAAACCACCAGCTAACTCCATCGCAGCAAATGCACCAATAAGAGAGACAGGGATAGTAGCAGCGGCTATAATAGTTGGTCTCCATGAACCTAAAAAGATAAAAATGATAAGCATAACTAAGAAGATCGCCATATATAGGTTCTCTACAACATTATCAATAGCTACTTCAACATACTTTGTAGTATCGTATGGAACTGAGTAGGTTACACCCTCAGGAAATCTAGAAGAGAGTCTTTGCATTGTAGTTTCTATATTTTTACGAATATCAAGAGCATTTGCTTCGCCTAGCTGATAAACGGCAATAAGCCCTGTTGGCTTTTTATCACTAATAGCATTCCAATCATAACTCTCACTTCCTAGAGTAATAGTTGAGACATCACTTAGGCGAATTAAAGAGCCATCGGCTTTATATTTTATAACTATGTCTTCAAACTCTTTTACTTCACTAAGTCTTCCCTTAGTTGTAAGTATGAACTCTTGTTTTTGCTCATCATAAGATGGGTTACCACCGATTTTTCCAAGAGATGCTTGTTTGTTTTGTGATTTTATAGCAGATATAGCTTCCATAGGTGTCATATTTAGCGCTTTTAACTTATTTGGATTTAACCAAACTCTAATTGCGTACTTTTTCTCACCTAAATTTTGAGCCTGACCAACACCTGGAACTCTTTTTATCTCATCTAAAACATTTATATTTACAAAGTTACTTAAAAACTTATCATCATACTTCTCATCTCCGTTTAATGCTATAAGACAGACAAGAGAAGGACTTCTTTTATCTACTATAACACCTTGAGCAGTTACTTCTGGAGGTAGAAGCGCATTTGCAGTAGAGATCTTGTTTTGAACATCAACTGCACCAATATCTATATCATAACCAGGTTCAAAATAGACATTTATATTTGAAGTTCCACTTGAAGTTGAGGAAGACTCCATATATATAACACCCTTGATACCGTTTAGTTTATCTTCTAAAACACGAGTAACAGTATCTTCAACAACAAAAGCATTTGCACCTGTATATGTAGCACTTACAGTTACAGTTGGAGGTGCTACATCAGGATACTCTGATATGGGCAATATAAACATAGAGACAAACCCAGCTACTATGATTATTAAAGAGATTACAATAGAGAGTATAGGTCTTTTTATAAAAGTTACACTAAACATCTAACTACTCTTTAGGGATAAGTCTATTTTTTTCTAAAACAGCCTTTATCCCATGTGTGTCTGTAACATCTTTAGGATCTACTTCCATAGAGTCCCTTATCTTTACAAGGGCAGAGACTATAACTCTATCTCCATCTTTTAAGCCACTTGATACATCTACATAGTACTTTGATGAGTAACCAGTCTCTATGTTTACTCTTTTAGCTTTACTCTCTTTATCTACCACATAGATATAACTTCCAAGCTGATCAGCAAAGATAACCTCAGGTGGAATCATTAAAAATTCATATTCATCAGTTATAAAGAGATTTACATATACAAAGGTACCAGGCAGAACCTTTGCATCTTTGTTTGAGATGGTTGCTCTCATAGTTATAGTAGAGGTTAAAGAGTCTACCTCGTTGTTAGAAAAATCTATAAAACCATCAAGTCTTACAGTGTCATGCTCTCCTCTGATCTCTATAAAAGCATCAGGTTTTTCTTTGCTTTTGTACTTCTCAAACATTCTTACATCATGTTGAGATGGAGAGAAGTAAGCATATATGGGATCTACACTCATAATAGTAGTTAAAAGTGTAGCTTCTCCTTGACCTACGAGGTTCCCAACATCTACTTTTCTAGAACTTACCTTACCGCTGATAGGAGCTAAGACAGTTGTATAACTAAGTTCTAACTCTGCTTTATTTATCTGCGCAATATCACCAGCAATTACAGCTTTTAGACCAGCTTGCTGTGCTTGGTACTGCTCTAAGGTTGCACGAGGAGCAAGACCATCTTTTACAAGCGGTGCGTATCTTGCGACATCAGCATCTGCTAACTTTAATGAAGCTTCATCTTGTTGCTTTTTAGCAATAGCCGAATCTAAAGCAGATTTATATAGATCTTGCTCTATTAAAAAGAGTTTTTGACCCTTTGTTACACTCTGCCCATCTTCAAAGAAGATCTCTTTTAGAGTTCCAGTAACTCTAGCACGAATCTCTTGATCTGAAGAGGCTTTTGTTGTTCCTGTATAGCTTTTCCAAATGGGGATAGTCTCTTTTTTGACAGTAACAGTATTTACGCTAAGTGGTGGGATTTTTGTTGGAGCTTGTGTCTGTTTTTCTTCAGAACATGCACAAAAGAAGAATATAGTTGAGAGTAAAATAACGCCAATGGTTTTTGTTTTCATGTATTACCTTTTATTAGTGGGTTATTATATCAATATCTAGCTAAATTATAAAATACATTGTATCTTATAAGAGTCTTCTCCTGTGGTCTTGGGTACCTTGCATATGCATACTCTATAGTCTCTTTTGTAGTGTCGTCAAGTACATAAAATCCACTTTTTTGTAGAAATCTAAAGTCACTCATATCTCCATTTGGATGCAGATAAAACTCTATAATATTTACTCTGTTTACATTTAGATCTCTTGATAGATTAACACTTGCAACTCGCGTTAGAACTTGTTGAGTTATGCGTCTCATTATCTCTTGATTGTCAAGTATATATTTTTGTTGACCTTCACTTAGTTTGCCAAACTCATCTCCATAAAGTTCTTTAATATTTTGGTTGATACTACTTCCTCTATATGTCTTTTTTTCCTCAACTTTAGTCTCTTTTGATGACTTATCTTGAGATAACATTGAGTAGAGAGGATTTTCCTCTTTTTTTGGTTCTAGTTTTTTAATCTCTTTTGTCGTGTTGACATCTTTTTTTGCTAAAAGAGGAATATAGGGCTTAGTTGGCGGAAGCGGTTCTACTTTTGCTTGTGGCTTTGGCACAGGCTTTGGCTTTGGTGGTGGGTTTAGTTTTGGCTCTTTAGGTGCTTTTTTTGGTTCATAATTTATAGGTGGCGGTACTTCAACTATCTCTTTTAGTTGAGATCCTTTTGGCATTGGAGGAGCTATGGATGAAGGTTCTACTTTTTTCTCTATTTCGCCTGCTACTTTTTCTTTTTTAGGCATCTCTTTGAGAGAGATTTTCATCTTTTTTTCTTCTTCTTTTGGCTGAGGTTTTTTAGTCTCACCAAGCATAGTTCCAAGAAACCAAAATATAAGTAAGAGTAGCAGATGAATAAGTAGGGCTACAAAGAGGGAAAAAGAAGATCTATTCAAAAAGAGTCCATTTATTTTAAAATTTTTAGATTATAACTCATACTATATTAATAGTACTTAGTTTTAGTTTGGTTATAATAGCGAAAATTTAATAAAGGTTTTTAAATGAGTACACAAGCATCGTCAGAAGCATTCAAAAAAGCACAAAGTCTCATTCCTGGCGGGGTAAATTCGCCAGTTAGAGCATTTTCAAGCGTTGGGGGAACACCTCTTTTTATTACAAAAGGTGAGGGTGCTTACTTGGTTGATATTGATGGAAATAGATATGTTGATTTTGTACAAAGTTGGGGTCCACTGCTTTTTGGTCATAGAGATGAAACTATAGAAGAAGCTGTTATAAAAGCTGTAAAAAATGGCTTAAGTTTTGGTGCTCCAACTGAGGCTGAAACAGATCTAGCCGAACTTGTAGTCTCAATGTTTGCCTCCATAGATAAGATCCGCTTTGTAAGTAGTGGAACTGAAGCTGTTATGAGTGCAATACGTTTAGCTCGTGGATTTACAGGTCGAGATGATATTGTAAAATTTACTGGTTGTTATCATGGTCATAGTGATTCACTTTTAGTTCAAGCTGGAAGTGGTGCTGCTACATTTGGAAACCCAAGTAGCCCAGGAGTTCCAGCAGACTTTACAAAACATACACTACTAGCTACATACAACGATATTGAGAGTGTAAAGAAGTGTTTTGCAGATTCAAGCGACATTGCTTGTGTTATCATTGAGCCAATAGCAGGAAATATGGGACTTGTCCCTGCTGAGAAAGAGTTTTTAAAAGAGCTCAGAGATCTTTGTGATGCAAATGGAACTCTACTTATTTTCGATGAAGTTATGAGTGGTTTTCGTGCCTCTATAAATGGTGCTGAGTCTATTACAGGAGTAAAGCCAGATATCTTAACTCTTGGTAAAGTCATCGGCGGTGGTATGCCAGTTGGTGCTTTTGGTGCAAGATCTGAGATCATGGCAAAACTAAGTCCTGAGGGCCCAGTTTATCAAGCAGGAACTCTTAGTGGAAACCCAGTTGCGATGGCAGCAGGTTTAGCAGCAATTAACAAACTAAAGAAAAATGCAGCTGTTATGAAGACTTTAAATGCAAGAGGATTAAGATTAGTTGAAGGTATGAAAGAAGCGGCTAGTGAATTTGACATAAATATGCAAATAGACACAAGAGGAAGTATGTTTGGATTTTTCTTTAATGACAAACCAGTTAAAAACTTCGCTGATGCATCTGCATCTGATGCAAAACTTTTTGCTGCATTTCACTCTAAGATGCTAAAAGAGGGTTACTACTTTGCGTGTTCACTTTTTGAGACAGGATTTATCTCAACGGCAATAACTGATGAGATGATAGAAGATGCTGTAAAAGCAAGCAGAAAAGTCTTTAAAGAGATCACAGATGCAAGATAAGCAAGAAGAGCAAAAACCACGTATTAAGCCCATTATAGAAGCCGCTGATAGCTTATCTCTTGGGATCTCTATGGTTGTAGCTGTTGCAATGGGAGTTGGGATTGGGTATCTACTTAGAAGTCTTACTTCTATTGGTTGGCTTTTTTGGGTTGGTGTGGCTATTGGAATCGCAGGTGCTATTTTAAATGTATATAAAGCCTATTCAAAGCAGTATAAAATTTTTGAAGATCTAGCTAAAGAACCTAGGTATGCAATAAAGAAGAAACTTGAAGAAGAAGATGAAGATGATGAGGATTATGGTGAAAAGAAGTATTAGGATTATCTTTTTAAGTGAGATCTTTATCTTACTTACTTACTTCATCTCGCTAGAATTTTTTCTTAATCTTCAAGTTGCATTTTTAAGTAGCTTTTTTGTCATACTTGGATCTTCATACGCTTATAAAAAAATGGTTATACGAGATGGTTCAGCTGAGATCTTTGAGGGCAAACGAGATCTACTAGATACCATAGAAGATCCACATGAACTCTATGAAGAAAACGATATAAATAATGCACCTTTTGAAGATCTAGATCTAAAAGCAATAGTAAAAGAAGAGAAGAAAAAGATCAAAACTTTTAGTATTGCTAGTATGAAAAAAGGAGTAAAAGGCAGCACATCTGCTTTTAGACTTCTGCCATATCTTTTTTTAGTTTTGGGTTTTATCGCTTTAGCAAATAATGAGATGCTAAATTTAGCTATCTATCTTCCATCGCTACTGGTGGGAATTATTGTGGGGTATCTTATCTCAAAAGAGATGTTTTAAAATCTCTTTATATAGAAGAATTTAATCTTCTATATAACTCTTTAGTTTTCTTCCTACTTTAGGATGCTTTAGCTTTTTAATAGCACTAGATTCGATTTGACGGACTCTTTCACGAGTTACACTTAACTCTTTTCCTATCTCTTCTAATGTTCTATCACTCTCATCATCCATGATTCCAAAACGAAGTTTTATAACAGCTTTTTCTCTCTCATTTAACTGCTCTAAAACGCCTTCAATCTGAACTCTTAGGTCATCTTTTAGTATAGCATCTGATGGAGATACTGAAGATTTATCTTCTATAAAGTCACCAAATCTTCCATCATCTTCATTACCAATAGGAGCTTCAAGTGAAATAGGCTCTTTTGTAATTTTTATAACATTTTTAACTTTCTCAACCGAGAGACCAACTTCTAAAGAGATTGTCTCTACATCTGGCTCTTTCCCGTGCTCTTGAAGGTGCTTACGCATGATCTTGTTGATACGGTTTATAGTCTCTATCATATGTATAGGTATACGAATAGTTCTTGCTTGATCTGCAATTGCACGACTGATCGCTTGGCGGATCCACCATGTTGCATAAGTTGAGAACTTGTAACCTTTTTTGTACTCAAACTTATCAACAGCTTTCATAAGTCCGATGTTTCCTTCTTGAATAAGGTCAAGGAATGGTAATCCACGGTTTGTATATCTCTTTGCAATAGAGACAACAAGCCTAAGGTTTGACTTTGCCATCTTTGTTTTAGAGATCTCAGAGATATTTTTACCTCGTTTGATCTGCTCTAAAATATCTAAGAGTTTTTCAGGTTCCATATCAAAACTATTTTTTGAAGCCTCTTTTGTTTGAACTAGTTTTTTGATCTCCATATAAGTACTAACCATAGTAGCTTCTGGAACCATACCAGCTATATCTTCTTTTGTAAGATCACAAATCTTCTCTACTAAGATCTTGTGGTTAGCTTTTAGTGTAGCGTTAAATAGTGGTAGTTTGTATTCTAATCTCTTTAGCTCTTTATCATAGCCATCATCACTCTTAAGTGCTGTCTCCATCGCTTTAACAAGTTCGTTTATTAGTTTAGAAGTTGGTCCTAGATCTAGTAATTTTTCTTTTAGAACTGACTTTTTAAAGGTAACATTTAAATAGTACTGAACTACTTCAACAGTAACCTCACCATCTAAATCACCAGGAACTTTTTCTGAGATTTTAACCCACTCTTTTTTAGCTTTTTCTAGTGCTTTAAAGCTTATAGTAACTTTCTCAACTCTACTTTTATCTTTTGCAGTAAGTGTCTTTTCTATATCTTCTTCATCAACTTCAACCGCTTCACCGTCTTCTGCTTCTTCTTTTTCATCTTCAAAGCTTTTAAAGAGTTCTTTTACTCTTCTTTCACGGTTTATAAGGGGTTCTTTATAGTCTAAGATAAATCTTATAAGATAAGGAACTGAACAAATAGCATCTATTATGATGCTCTCTCCAGCCTCTATCTTTTTAGAGATCTCTATCTCTTCTTCTTTAGTAAGTAGCGGGATTTGACCCATTTCACGAAGATACATACGAACAGGAGAGTCTGAACGAGACCATTCTAGGAGTTCATGCTCTTTTAAGATATCAAATTTGTCTGATTCATTGTTTATGAGCATCTTTCTTTGTGCATCACGCCTTGCTTCTGCTTCTCTATCGTTAAGTTGTTTAGCGTGTTCACTTGATGTATATAGACATCTTTTGTGTTTTACCATCAGCTTATGGATATTTTTAGCTTGTGCAGAAGTTGGTTGCTTATCAAAGAGGTCTATAAGAGACTCATAAGTTGCACAACCTTTTGATTTATTGTCTGCAAAGTATGATTCTATGGCTTTGTTGAGTTCTTTTGCTGTCATGTTTTAGTAAGCCTTGTTAAGATTTTTCAAAGAGTGGATTATACCCAAATGCTATTAATGGAGACTTAAGTAAGGATTTTTTCATTTTTGGAACACTGATTGCTTTATTTGGAAAATATATGCAAATAAAGGGACTTTAATGCAAAGCGGATACTATAGCTCAGCAGCTGGAATGGTTACACAGTTTAACAGACTAGATACCATCGCAAACAACCTCGCAAATGTAAATACTATAGGTTTCAAGGAAGATAACCTTGTAGTGGGCGACTTTTCTCGTCTATACAAAGAAGCAAGAGATGAATTACCAAATGAGAACCATACAAAAGAAGGTGCGCAGTTTTTAAATCGTGCCATGACAAAAGCACCTCAAATAGTAGATGAGTATACAGACTTTAGTGTAGGAAATACTCAAAGAACAGATAATGATATGGACTTTGCTCTTACCAAAGAGGGACTTTTCTTTTTAGTTAAGACTCCTCAAGGAGTGAGACTAACTAGAGACGGTTCTTTTACAAAAGATGATGAGGGGAGGCTTGTTACTAAAAGTGGTTATGAAGTACTCCCGAGTACATATTTTGAAGATGGTCAAAATATAGTTTTTAATGAAGATGAAAATATCATAAAAAGTGATAAAAATGGTCAAATGTATACAAATATTCCAAATACTCCAAACTTAGCTATAGGTTCGCAACTCTTTATAGCTCAACCTGAGAATATGGCTTTTTTAAAAAAAGAGGGTGATAATCTTTACAGATATGAAGGAAACAGAGACTTAAAACATCTTGGAGATACTCAATCTATTGCACAAGGTTTTGTTGAAAAAAGTAATGTAAACGCAGTTAAGATGATGACGCAAATGATAGAGACAAATCGTTTAGTAGGAATGTACCAAAAAGTAATGGACGCACAAATGAACGACATGAACAGCGACGCAATAAACAAACTAGCTAAGAAAGCGTAAGAAATAAAATTAAGGATTAAGTTATGATGCAATCACTTTATACTGCTTCAACAGGAATGTTGGCAATGCAGACACAGATAGACACAACAGCTAATAATATCGCCAATGTTAACACTATAGGCTTTAAAAAGTCTCGTGCCGAGTTTGCAGACTTGATGTATAACACAATGCAATACGCTGGAACTGCCACAAGTGATGTTACAAAGAGTCCAACTGGTATAGAAGTAGGGCTTGGTGTTCGTCCAACTGCTATTAACAAGATCTTTACAGAGGGAAGTCTTAAACAAACTGATAACCAATTAGATGTTGCTATCACGGGTAGAGGTTTTTTTAGACTTGAACTTCCAGATGGCACAGAGGTTTATAGTAGAAATGGTGCTTTTAAAGTTGATGATAATGGTACAGTTGTAAACAGTGATGGTTACACTTTAGTGCCTCAAATAGTCGTTCCACCTGATGCTACAAACATTAGTATTGGAACTGATGGAACTGTAACAGTAGTGCAACCTGGGCAAACTCAAGCTACGCAAGTTGGACAGATCACGCTTACAAACTTTATAAATCCATCTGGACTTCACTCTAGAGGAGATAACCTCTATATGGAGACAGATAGTTCAGGTCAACCAGTAGAAGGAACTCCAGGACTAGATGGTTTAGGAGTTCTTAGACAAAACTTTGTTGAGCTTAGTAATGTTGAACTTGTTGTTGAACTTACAGATCTCATAACTGGTCAAAGAGCTTATGACTCTAACTCAAAAGTCATCACAACAAGTGATGAAATGCTACAAACTACCAACAACCTTAAGAGATAATTAGCTTCTATTGTGAAGCTAATATCTTTCTAATTAACATAACAAATCCTATATTTATCTTAATAATGCTAAAATAGAGACAATTAGAAATCCCTTAGTCACTTTGAGGAGAAAATTATGTCACTAGATTTAAATAGCTCAAGCGTTGAGTACAAAAATAACAAAGTCATTATAAAGAGTATTCCTAAAGATGGAGAGAATTTATCTGTTTTTATGAGACCTGGAGATGAAGTAGTCTTTGATATAGAAGGCTTAAACTCTGATGAATTAGAATATATTCTAATAGGTGGAGATATTGTTGTCTCATTTGCTAATGAGGGCGTACTTACATTTCCATCTCTAGGTTTAATGGGCTTTAGTAGCAATCCTCCATATTTTAATTTTGGTTCTAATAAGACAATTTCTGTTGATAATATTTTATCAAAGATAGAAGAAGTAAATGAACTGCCTATAACTTCGGTTGATGCTAGTTTTAAAGTTACTACAAGTAACAATGAAGAAAATGAAGCTCCAACGGGTGTTCAAGTTGTCGTACTCTCACAAAATGAAGGGAGTGCCGGAACAGGTGCTAAGACACAAGATTTTCCTCAAGGAAATGCTCCTTTTAGTCCGAACCATCAACCAGATCCTATATCAAGAAGCACGCCAACAAGTGATCCTTTTATAGAAACTATGCCAAAAAATGATTTTGATGCGTACAAGCAGGATTCAGATTTAGTTCCACCACCTGATGTTGATCTAGTTCCAGATGGTGGAGGAAGTTCAGATCCAGATGACAATACTGGAGATAATGATCTTGAAGACATAGCTAAACCAGCGTTTTATTTTAAGGCTACAGCTCATCAAGTAACATACAGTGAAACTACAGACAGTGATGGAACACCTCTTATTTTAGGTGGTGGTGGTAGTTTAGAGGGTTATGAGTCTGATTCTAAAGAAGTTCAGTTTATGACTGAGACTATAGATATGTCAGCTAGAAATGAAGATATGGTAATCCGTGCTGAAAACTCTACATATTTTGATAACAATCCAACTGGGGTTAACTACCTCTCAAGAGTTTTAAAGTTTACTCCACAGATGCCAGAGGGTTATTTTGTAGATAGTTTTTCTATTACAGGACTTCCAACAGGTATGAAGCTTTTTGACAAAAATGGCAATGAAATCTCAGGAAGCACCATCACAAAAAATCAGATGATCTTTAAAGATGACCTGGGAAATGTCTTGGAGTATGGAAATCCAAACTTTATAATAGATGCTAAAAATGTAGAGTTTACTGTTAAATATAATGATGATATCTCAGATCCTTTTAACATCTCTATAACAGCTAACTACAAGCTAGATCCAGCTTACTATGACACTACCGACCTTGCTCATACTAGAACTCATGAAAATGAATATACTATAGCTCTAAAAGATATAACAGAAGCTGATGATTATGTATATAACAAAAGTGATTTTGTAGATGGTGCTGATGAGGGTTTTATCTTCTCTAAAGAAGCAAATACTAACACTATAAAAGATGGAAGTGGAAATAGCACTATTGTTGGTGGTATAGGCACAGATATAGTCTATCTTGGATCTGGAGATGACACTGTTTACTTAAGTGCTGGAAGCGATACTGTTTATAGTGGAGCTGGTAATAACTTTATAGATGGCGATAATTACTTAAGAGAAGATGGCACTACTAAAGTTCAATATACTGATGGTAGAGATAAAGTAAGTTATGCAGAGGTTAAGAGTTACTCTTTAGCGGAGCTGAAATATTTAAATGATAACAACTATATCACGCCACAAGAGTATCTAAAGCTAACTGGAGGCTATAAAGAGTTAGATGATGATGGAAATGCGATAGCAAATCCTATAGATATTGAGATGCTCAAGCATAGCAAAGGTGTATATGTTGACTTAGAGGGCTTTACATATGGAGCAACGACATGGATAGATACAGATAATGATGGAGTCCTTGATACCGAGGTTAATAATAACGAAGTAATAAATGCACTCTCTAAATTTGCTCTAAAAGAAGATTTTGAATTTACATATAATGAAGATGGAGATGTTACTGGTGTAACTGGTACTAATATTCCTCAAGCAGGGTTAGAAAATATTCAATTAGTTGGTCAAGATAAATTTGTAAATATAGAAGATATAGATGGAAGTGCTTACAATGACATTATCTACGGAAATAACTCAAAAAATATCATAAGTGGTCTTGGCGGAAGCGATATCTTAGATGGTAGAGGCGGGGGAAATGAGCTTTATGGTGGAGAAGGTAGCGATACTCTTTATAGTGGAAGTGGAAATGACAAACTTGATGGTGGAGATGGTACAGACACCGTGAATTATCAGAACTCTACTAGTGGCGTTATAGTTAGACTAGACAAACCAAATGGAGATGAGTTTGAAGACTACTCTACTGGTCATGGAGACGATACACTTATAAGTATAGAAGATGTTATTGGCTCAGAACATAATGATATCATCTATGGAAATGATGGCACTAACTACTTAAGAGGTATGGGAGGAGACGATAAGTTTATAAGTGGTAAAGGTTATGATTTTATCGATGGAGGAGCTGGTAGTGACTACATAGGTTATCATGAAACAGACTACTTGGCATCTGATTTAGGCAAGCTAAATCCAAACTTTATGGAAGAGATAGATGGCATAAGAGTAACTATGGGTACAGACTATGTGATGGTAAAAGAGACAGAGACAGATAGACTTATAGATCTTATAAAAGATATAGAACAAGTTAGTGGAACTAAGGGAAATGACTATATTTGGGGTAATAGTAGTAATGAAACTTTTTGGGGTCATGAAGGAAATGATGACTTAAGAGGATGGGGTGGTAATGACACACTATATGGTGGAGCAGGAGATGACTTTTTGCTTCCGGGAGCTGGGAAAGATCATAGTGATGGTGGAGATGGAGTTGACTTTTTGTATCTCTATCACGATGCACTTAAAAATAAAACTCAGCAATGGATTAGACTTGATGAAAGTGGAACAGTTCAATATACCATAGATCTCACAGGGACTCCAGATACAGTTAAAGTTTGGAATGATGGTTATGATACCAATTCTGGTGGGGTTAATACTGCCATAAATATAGAAGGACTACATGGTTCATCAGGAGCTGATTACATTATTGGTAATTCTCAAAACAATCGTTTTGAAGGTCATAATGGAGATGATGTAATTTATGGAATGGCTGGAGATGATTCGCTAAATGGTGGAGGTGGAGATGACGAGCTTTATGGTGGAGAGGGAAATGATATTATCTACGGACATTCTGCTCATAACTGGGGACTTACAAATAACGACATCATAGATGGTGGTAATGGAATTGATACTCTAAACTACAACTCATCTGCTTATGGTTTTATTTTAGATATGAGTGTTGTTGTTGGTGGATATTCTACTGTTGATTTTTCTACACTTCTACCAACTGCTCATTTAGGTAAAACTATGTTTAATGATCAAATTAAAGGCATTGAAAATATACATGGAAGTAGAGGTAATGATACTATTACAGGTGATGCAAATGCAAACATCATAAATGGTTGGTGGGGTAATGATACTATTTATGGTGGAGGTGGAGACGACAAGCTGTATGGTGGAACATATGTAGATACAATCTATGGTGGAGATGGAGATGACTATATAAACCTTGACCAATACTCTGATACAGACACTAGGGTTCATGCACAAAATAATGAATATGCATATGGTGGAGATGGAAATGACACTATAGTTTCTCAGGGTGGTAGAGATCACCTTTATGGAGAAGCTGGAGATGACACTTTTAGCGTTAGAACAATTCCTTACAATATTCATGGTGGATCTGGAACAGATAAGCTTGAGTTGCTAGGAGATATTAACTTCAATCACTATCATGCAACTACAAGTGTTACAGGATTAGAAGAGTTAAGTCTAGATTCGCACAATGTTTACTTTAACTATGAACAATTTTTTACCGACAACACTTTTTCAAAAGTAGAGGGAGGCGATAACTCTCAGTTGATCGTTTATGGCACAACAAATAGCGATACTTTTGATATAAGTGGGATTAACTTTGATAGCTTTAGTGGTAAGTTGATTTTTGATGCTAGTAGTGGAACAGATACTTTAAAAATGGGAACAGATCAAAGTGTAAATATGAATCAACACTACTATAATTCACTTGAAATATTTGATATTGGAGCTAATTCAGAATTGAATGTAATAGCTCATGATAATAACGGAAGGCCATTTCATGCTCATGATAGAGATTTTACTGGAGTAGATTCAACTGCTAAGATCAACCTTATAGGTGGAACTGGGAATGACTCTTTTTATACTAACTTTGAAGCTCTTTTAGCTGGAAAGTTAACTGTTGATGGTAAAAGTGGTAGTGATATTGTTGATATTAGAACAGATGCAACTAATACTACTTTTACCTTTAATGATGCTTCTGATGCTTCTGGTATGTTTAGTAATATAGAAAGGTTAGAGTTTGATCAGATTTCTGATACCAATAGTATATACTTAAATGCTAACGATATGAGTGATTGGCTTAGTGCTGATAATAATCTTATACTTGATTTAAATACTCAAACGCAAGCAGATAATCTATTTATATCTAATGCTGTAATTACTAACTCTTTAGGGGGTAGTCCTTTTACAGGTTTTGAGATTGGTAAGACCTACGATATAACTCCAAATGATGACATTAGCTTTACAATGCAAGTAGTTTAACTTAAGTTAAACTACTTTTTCTCACATAAAATTTACAAAAATAACATAGGAATTAAAACGAATGAATAACGACATACTGGCTCAAATAGACTCTCTTCCACCTCTTCCACAAACTGTAGTTCACATTGAAGAGTATAAAAACAAAGCAGATAAATCGCCTAAAGAATTAGCAGATATTATAGGGGCGGATCCACTTATTCTCTCAACACTTTTAAAGGTTTCAAACTCAGCTATGTTTGGCTTTAAAAAACGCATAGAGACCTCACAGATGGCTGTTAGTCTTTTGGGTGTGAACTTTACCATCTCTTTAGCTCTTGGAAGTGCTATAAAAAACCTTGTGGAGACTTCGCTAGAACCTTATGGCGCAGACTCAGAGAAGTTCTTAGAGACGGCAGGTCAGGCTATTGTTATGGCTTCTAAACTTGCTAACGAGATAGATCCAGATCTAAGAGACAGACTTCTTCTTCCTACCTTTTTACTTGAGACTGGTAAGTTTATTATCTCAAGAATTATAAAAGAAAAAGATCAAGTTAATGAGTTTTTTGAAGAGGTAAAAATAAGTACAAACATTGCAGATATTGAGAAAAAGTATATAGGTGTTTCCACATCTACAGTTACTGCTGCTATGTTTGAGAAGTGGGGACTCTCACAAACTCTTATAGACGACATAAAGTACGCAGACGAGCCAGCAAACCCAGAGAACAAGAGTCTTTTAGTCTCTCAGATCATCCACATAGCAAACAAGGTTTGTAACATCGTTCATCCTTTTAAAGAGGAGGCTATAACAGAGGCAATAGAGTATGCTAAGGCGAACAATCTTAAGCCAGATGAGTTAGCGAAGATCATAAATGAGATGAAAGCAAAACTAGAAGAGTAGGTTTATAGCAAAGAATTTCGCTCCATAAACCTTGTAGCATCCTCATAGCCGAGGCTATGAGCCTTTTGTAACCACTCTTTTGCTGCTAACTTGTCTGGATCTACTCCATGACCATAAAAGTAAAAAACTCCAACTTGGTATATAGCTCTTAAAAAACCATCGTTTGCAGCTCTTTTGTACCACTCAAATGCAGTTTTGAGATTTTTTTTAACTATAATCCCCTCAGCATATAGATCTCCGAGCTTACTCTGTGCATGATTACTTCCACCCTTAGCACTTCTCTCAAGCCAAAAGAGTGTTTTATCAGCACTATAAGATACATATTCGGACTTGTAATACATCATAGCAAGGTTATACTGTGCTAATGCATCATCACTCCATGCAGCTTCTTGAAACCAAAAAAATGCTTTTTGCAGGTTTTCACCTGTACCATTTCCAAAATAGTAGAGTTTTGCTAAGTTATTTTGAGCAACTCTATCCCCAGCTTCTGCCGCTTTTTTGTACCAAGAGTAGGCTTTTTGCATATTTGATGGAGTAGGGCTGTTCTCGTAAAAAAGACCTAAGTTTAGTTGTGCTTCTATTAGTCCAGATTTTGCTGCTTTTTCGTAATACTCTTGTGCTAAAGAGAGATCTCCTTGAACTCCAAGACCATGTTCGTACATATATGCCAAATTATTTTGTGCTTTTAGATCTCCAGATCTTGATGCACTTTTGTACAAATCAAAAGCTTTTTTATAGTCTTGAACCACTCCATCGCCACTAAAGTAGAGAAGTCCTAAACTAAACATAGCACTAGCATTGTTATCTCTAGCCTCTTTTTCATATAGATCTAACTGCTCTTTAGTTACTGCATGAGAGAGAGTAAAAGAGAGTAGTATAGATCCAAGGATGAGTTTTTTCATAGCTACTTCTCTACCTTTACTTCTTGTAGTGCTTTTTGCTCATTTGGACTACAAAGTAGATGGTTGTTCTGTCCTAGTGCCTCAAACATATGGTGACAATCTATCCACTCATCTTCTAAACCTAAGATAAACTCTAGTCTATTCCAAAAGAGTCTATGTAAAAAGCTATCTGGTTTAAAGTGAGTTACTTCATCGTTTTGTGTGGTAAAGATCTCTAAAGTAAACTCTTTTGTGCCATTTTTATCTATAGGTTTACTACTTAGTACTACATTTTGAACTTCTACATCAATGTCTATAAAGCCAGAAGTAACCCGTTTACTCATATGAAGCCCTCTCCAACCACTATCTAAGATGTTTTTGTGTTCGCTAGAGAAGAAGATTTTCTTTAGAGAGTTGTATAACTCTTGCTCATCGCTTATGTTAAATGTTTTTATAGAGATATTTTCATTTTCTTTTATATTATTTTCAGCTAAAAGCTCAGAAGTTAGTAAAAATAGAGTGATTAAAAAGGTTGCAATTTTTTTCATAATATATCCTAGCTTGAAGTTCCATAGACACCTAGCATTTCAAATGCAAGATAGTCCTGTTTGCTCTTTAGTGAGTCTCCTATAACTTTGATGTTATGCTTATGAGAGAACTCTATGATCTGCTTTACTACGCCATGTTTGGTGCTATCTTTTTTGAAATCTTGACAAAAACTTCTATCTAGTTTTAGATATGTTGGTTTTAACTCTTTAAAGCTATCAAGATTTAGATCTGTTGGATCATACTTCTTTATCATTGTCTCTATATTTAACTCTCTTAGTACGCTGTAAAAGTGGCTGAATTCTTCAAAATTACTTGCCACACTATAACTAGGTGAAGTGAAGATGATCTTTTGCATGAATTTATTTTCTTTAGAGGTCTCTTGTAGCCATGACATAAAGAGTTTATTTGTTATAGTTGAGACAGATAAAACGATACAGATCTGATGCTCAATCTCCCCTAGCTCAATCTGCTCTAATGCTTTTATGATAAGTGCCTTGTCAAAATCAGCCACAACACCAAGTCTCTCAGCGACAGATATAAACTTTCCTGTAGGAATATTTTCAAATGTAAAACTATCTATGATAAGAGGCGAGATCTCTTGGATAAGAGTCTTTGGTTCATCTCCAAACTCAACTGTATCGTGAAGGTATTGCAGTACAAAGTCATTTCGTTTTATGATATCTTTAATGCTTCCCTCTAGCTTCTTCATAGACTCAGCCTGTTGTTTTAAGTCTACTATGTGGTAGAACTTACTCTTTTGTGCTAAGGCACTCTCATAAGCTTCTTGAGCATTCTCTATGTTTGACTCTATCGTTCCATACTGATCAAAAGGAACTGCTCCAAAGTAGATAGATCTGTCAAAGAAGTAGTACTTATCTACTAGCTTGTCTATAAGTTTTAGTATTTCATTTAAAGTGTCTTCTACTTTTTGTAGATCTTTTTCATATAAAAGCATAGAAAATTCTCCACCAAAAAATCTATAGAGGACTCCATCTCTATCTCTTTGGCTATGAAAATAGTGTTGCACAGTTTTTGCAAAATCTTCAATAAGTGAGTTTACAATCTCAGGTCCATGATTTTTAGTAAAGATACCAATCTTGTCAATCTTTAAGTAGATAACATAACCCTCTCTACTTGATATAAACATATATTTTAGGTCGTTTTCAAATGATTTTTTGTTTGGGAGTCCTGTTAGCTCATCACTTCTCTCTTTTTGGTAGATAATGTCTCTACTAACAGTTAGATCATTTGTTGTATTTATAAACTTCTTGCTCAGATCTACACTGTTTTGGCTTAAAAGATCTAGCTCTTTAAAGTTAGTTTTTTGCTCTTTAAAGTCAAGCATTTTTCCCTTTAGTACATTTGTAAGATAGAGATTTAAATTATCCATAGAACTTTTTAAACTCTTGTATATTACAAATCTATATAGTAGATAAGCGAATATAGTGATAACTAAAAGAAGAGATCCAAGTGCTAACATAAAGGTATCTAGCTTAGCATCTAATGACTCTTGATTAAATGTGCTTTTGTATGAGATCCAAAGAGAAAAAGTATCTTGATCCACCCTTGTTAACTTAGTTGTTGAATCAACTTCGCTACTTTGTAAAAAGCGAGTTTTTATCTCAAGAGGAACTAAAAAATCTTTGATAACACTATCTTTTATGGCTTGAAATTTTATATTTACACTTTGTAGCTCTTGTTTATCATCTGCTAGAGTTAGTTTGTAAACTCCTGTCTTAGTTGTGTTTATCTGTGCTATATTTACGTCTATAGTAACATCGCTTATAAACCAATCACTCTCTTTTAAGTAAACCATCTCAAGAAGAATTTTGTCACTAAAAGTGTAGTTTTTTAGCTCTAGTTTTGCATCTACTAAAGATGAACTTCCTTTTAAAATATATATAGCATTTTTAAACAGCTCAAGATTGTTTTGTTCTATAGAGTCTTTAGTGATTTGTAGTAGTTTTGACTTTAGCATAGCTTCTTCTTGTGATGCTTTTATTTGCTCAGAACTATCTATATGATTACTGTAGATAGTAGAAGATATTGCAAATGTAGCAATCAAAAAAGCGATGATATAGATCAAAGTTTTCATTATTCGTTAAACTTCCTATAGAGTGTTTGCTTAGAAGAGATCTTCTCTATAACTGGCATAAACTCTGTCTTTATACTTCCAAGATTCTCTAATGCAAGGTTTGCATCTTCATAAGTAGGATAGATTCCCATCATGAGCTTTACCAATTTTTTGTCTTTACCAAAATAAAAGGCAAAACTCTCTTTTTCTATCTTAGCATTTTCTATGATTTTACCTGCACTTTCCATAGAAGAAAGGGTAGTTATATTGATAGTAAAACTATCTTCTGACGCTTTAAGGAAGTCCTCTTTAAAGCTTTTATCTGTTTGAAATGCCAACTCTTGTTGAGCTAGCAGATCTTTATATTTGTCTAACTCTTTTTCATCAACTAACAAAAGATCTGCAAAATCGTTAAAACTCTTTTGCACTGTTTTTATAAGTTCTATTTTTGCTTTTTTATTGTTTTTGAGTTTTAGTTTACTTTGTGCAATACCTGCTTCTGATTTAGTTTTAAAGATACCATAAGCTATGTTCGTTTGAATCTTTTTATCTTTATAAGAGTGATATATAAAAGAGCTATCTTCAATACTAAGCTCATCTATCATACCAAGAGCTTCTATGGAGCTATCAAACTTAGATATGACTATAGTATAGCTTTGTGAGTCTTGTAGTAAAAAGTTTTCATGAAAAGAGAGGATACCATCGAGTGTAGGTTTTTTACTATCAAGATCTACTGCTTCGCTACTTTTAACCTCTTTCTCAAGAGGTGGCAAATCACTCTTTGTAGTTGTGTTTTTATCTACTATACTTAGGGAATTATCTAAAATAACATACTCTATATCTTCATCTTTTTTAACTTTAGCATGTTGCATTCTGTAGTCTGATTTTGCCATATCGAGATAGTTTTCATTTTCTATATCTATATGAAAATAATCAAGTAATTCGCCAGAGAGACGAAGTATCTCAAAGTAGTCCTTCATACTGTCTTGTTGGTTTTGTATATAGCTTAGTTCTGCAGTGTTTAACTGTCTTTGAGCCTCAAGAAGTACATATAGATCTTGTTCACCATTTCTAAAGCTCTCCCAATAAGATTCAACCATCTTTGCAGATGCATCTACTTCTTTTTGAGCATTAGATAAGTTATCTTGAAGAGAGGTAAGAGAGGTGTGAAACTTTTCTAATCCCCATTTTATTCTTCTAATCTCTGCTTTTTTATCAAAGATTTTTTCTTTGATTTGAGAAAAAGCATTTAGATATTTTTTTTCATCTCTTCCACCATTATAAAGGTTGTAGTTTAAGAGGAGTTTTACATAGTATCTCTCTTCATCCTCTTCAACACTCTCTTTATAAGTCATTCTCTCAGCACCAGCAACAAAATCAACCTTAGGTCTAAAAGCTGATTTGAGTTTTTTAAGGTTATGTTTTTTGCTTAGGATTTGATACTCTATAGCTTGAAGTTCAGAGTTCTTTATTAATGAACTCTCTAACATTTCATCAAAATCTCTAAGTTCTACTTTTGTTATCTTCTCATGTGGATAAGTCTCCTCAAATGACTCTCCAACTATAAACTCAAAATACTCTAACGCATTTATATATACAGAGTTTGTCCTTGATGATTGAGTTTTAGCGTTTGAAACACTCGCTTCAATGTTACTAAGCTCACCAATAGACAAAGCTCCCGCATCGTACTTTGTTTTAACGATTTCAAAGATCTTTTCAAGCTCTTTTATGTTTTTGTCACTAGCTTCAAGAGACTCTCTTGAAAATAGTACATCAACATAAGAAACAATGGCCTTTTGTATCTCTAACTCTAAGAGTTTTTTATATTCAGCTCTTGAGAGTAGATATAGAGCTCTTAATCTCTCTACATCATTTTGAGTCTC
The DNA here is from genome assembly GCF_023228785.1 of Sulfurimonas sp. Classification (GTDB taxonomy): domain Bacteria; phylum Campylobacterota; class Campylobacteria; order Campylobacterales; family Sulfurimonadaceae; genus Sulfurimonas. The sequence continues at coordinate 57,490 of NZ_JALOAN010000001.1, read as the reverse complement.
TCCACCTGCATATAGGTTTTGAGATAGTTTTAAAGAGTAAACTTCATCACGAAAATATCTAGAGTCATAGATGCTATTGCCTTTCTTTTTCTCTTCTGCATCGAGTTGCGTTTGTGTTCTAGTGTAAGATGCATCAATAGAAGGATAGTAGTTTGCAAAGGCGATATCTACATCAGTTTTAGCTTGTATCATCTTCTCTCTTGCTGATTTTATCTTGTGACTAGCAGAGATGGTTTGAAGTACTACATCAATGAGATCTATTTCTCGCAATTGACTAGGAACTACCTCTGTTACTGAAGAGTCTTCATAATCCTTGTTCTCATCTATTTTAATGTTTTTATAGCTTTGTGTAATATCTTCTATATCCACTACAACTTCATTTGCATAAGAGCTTAAAGAAAATATGAAAAATATTAAAACTACTATTTTTTGCACGTTAAACTATCCTTTTTAAAATTTTATTATTTTTTTCTATTTATGAGTATAACTGCATAACCAGATTCATGTTCTACTAAATTTTTTTGCGGAATATTTTCTTTTAACCTAACTACTACATCATCATTTCTATAGTCAAACTTACGAATTAAATTTCTAATATTTATAATTCTAGAGAGTGCTAACTGTTTAGATACAGAGGCACTGACTTGGTTTTTTGGTTCTTTTATATAGAGAGAAACATAGTGACCATAGAACTTCTCCTTAGCATTTTTTAAAAACTTGTCAATATCCTCAATGCTTTTAGTATCTAAAATAACTTCATTACCTAAGTACTTTATTATCATCCAATCATCATAGATAAGATTTTCCTGTCGCACAAAGTTGTTTTGAACATTGCTATAATCAGCACCAGCAGAAGGCATGATTTTTTCTTTTGAGTCACTTTGAAGCAAAGGCTCAACCTTAGATACTAAGGGTTTTATAGTCATTTCTTTAATAGCAACTGTGCCAGTATAAGAAATCTTATATCTAAACTGTGAGTAGTAAGTTATATTTACGATAAGAACTAGCATAAACATCAAAACAACCATAATAACCGAAGCAAAGAGATCAACAAAACTAGGCCATGGGTTAAATGGTTCTACTCTTTTTTTCGCCATTTACTAAGCCTTATCCTTGGTATCTAGCTTAATAAGGAGTTCTTTTAACATTTCATTGTTTTTTTCTTGAAGCTCTAGCATCGCTTTTATGCTTCTTCCAGAGTTAACAGTAGCGGCTGATAGATCTTCTATGGAGCTAACTAAAGATGATGAACTTTGATAACTGCTTATGTTTAAGTCTTTTATACCAGAAGAGATATTCTCTAGTGCTAGCATCTCATTTTTTGCGGCTTGTGACTCTCCATCTATACTTTGAGACAAAATTTTTAAGATATTTTCATTTGCTTTGTTTGACTCTTGCATACTACTTGTAAAGTTACTTATCTTTTGTGTGAAAATTTCCATAACCTGAGACATTGAAGATCCACCACTACTTGCAACACTACCATCAGATGAAGCAACAGGAGATTCTATAATCAAAGAGCTGATCCAGTCTTGTATATCTTCTATAAAAACAGCTTGATTTTTCTCTAATATATAACCTTTAATACCAAGTATGATAGCTGAAGCAACACCAAACAAAGATGATCCAAAACCTACAGACATTCCGCTTATAGGACCATTTAATCTTTTCATAACTTCACCGAGGTTTACATCACCTTGGAGTGATAAAACTATAGTTCCCATCTCATTTAATGATATTAGTAGTCCTGAGAAAGTTCCTAGAAGTCCTATCATTAAACTCATACTAATAAAAAAAGTAATATAACTTTTTTGATTTATAAACTTCTCTTCAAGCCAATCTACAACATCAGAAGCTTCTGTATGAGTAAAGTATATATTTTGATGAGATGCTCTTTGTGCGAACATTTTAGCAACATTTTCAGGAAAGATTTTATCTATGCCATTCATATAAAATTCTAATGAACCGCCTTTTTTATAGCGAACTACTGCAAATGTTCCTGTGAGCATTACAAGTTCCATGGTGGCTTTTAAAATAACTACAATACCAATACAAAGGACTGTTAGAACGGCGATGTTAAATGTTAAGGTGGTCATGAAAAAACCATAGATGCTCGTGAGGTTTGCATATACTATAAAAAATATAAATAGCCACAAAATCCCATAAACTTTAAGTATTCGTAATCTACGCATCAGCTAGCATCCTCCTTAAAGTAAAAATAGTAATAACGAGACAATGAGTCCAAGTGTTATCATAACTACTTGATTTGCCATTTTTTGAACCATATTTATAAAGCCACTCTCTTCATTAATACTCTCACCTAGCACAACAAGCCCTATATCTACACCATTTATATCTCTGATAATTCTTGAGTTTAAAAAATACTCTTTATCAGATATGTAATTTTCTTTAGTTAGAACTTCTAAGGTGTTAATATCAAGACTACTAATGTATGAAATTATTTTATTGCTGTGGTTTTTAATATTTACTATATGATTTTTACCTATATCATTATAGATACCATCTTTGCTTTTTATTGAAAGAAATGGCAACATCTTTTTATCTAGTAAAAATGTAAACTCTTTAGATCTTCTATCAAAGCTATTTTTTATAGAGTAGATACTCTCTTTTGCTTCAACAATGCCTATCACAGCATCATCTTTAATGATTGGTAAGAGATATACATAAAAAACACCATCAAAAAGAACTTCTATACCAAAAATGTTGTTTTTTGTTTGCAAGGAAGAGACTACAGAACTACGAAACTTATCTGTGTTGTTTTGTCTTGAATAAAACTCAATACTAAGAGTATTTTGATCTGTTTGATCTAATTTTGTGTTGATATCATCTTTTATCTTTGTAATAGTTTCTATATTGTTATCTTCTATTGCTTTGATAAGGGTTGTGTCATAAGAAGTTATCGTTGATATCTCTTGAAGCTTTATCTCTTGGAGTTTCTCTAAGTCTTTAAATGCACTTTCAAACTCTTTAGTTTGGCTAATGTAGACTTCTTTTGAGATGTTGTCCGTTGTACTTATTAACAGAAGTAAAGCTAAACTTATTCCGGCACAAGCTACTATAAAAATAGTTGTAAACCACAATCTTTTATTTTGTTTCAATTTAGTCATTAAATTGTTAAGCATCTTTATAAAACCAAACACTGTTTTAATCCTTTGTTGAAGTTGATAATCTCACACTCTTCATATAGATTCCTCGGAAGTTAAATATCTTGCTTTCTTTTAAATATATAATATAAAATAGTCATAATTGTACCTAAAATGTTCTTAATAAAATGAATAAATATTTTAAGATAGTCTCTAATGCTCAGTTAAAGCTCTGTATTTGATATCTTTCATCGGTTTTAATAGATAGTGAAGTATAGTCCTTTTACCTGTAAGTATATTTACATTTGCTGTCATGCCTATTAGAATGGGGGAGTCATCGTCAAATCTATAATTATTTGCTCTTACTTTTATAGTGTAAAAACTCCCACCTTTATCATCTGTTGAGCTATCAGGAGAGATCCCTATAAGTTTACCTTTTACAAGACCGTATTTTGAAGACTCGTAGGCTGTTATTTCTATAAAGACATCTTGACCAGGATAGATGTATGCTCTGTCTGCTGTGTTTATCTTAGCTTCTATCATCAACTCATCTTCAAGAGGTGAGATCTCAGCTATTGTCTCACCAGACTTTACAATTCCGCCAATGGTGTTGTAGTTGATCTTATTTACAATTCCTTTTGTTGGACTACTAACTGCTATCCTCGCATCTCTATCAACATCAGTTTGCATAAGCTCTTCTAGTTTTTTTATCTCAATTTGAACTTCACTATTTTCTTGAAGTAGCTTAGATCTAATATCTAGTTTTTTAGAATCTATCTTGTTGAAAAATTCTTTGATCTCTGTCTTTAAAACAGGTATTGTATATCTTATTTCTTGTAGTTGAGTGTATAGTTTCTGTTTTACAGATAGATTTTGTAGGTACTTTTCTTTGGAAATTGCACCTTTTTTGCTAAGTTCTTCTTGGATTTTCATATTTTGCTGTGATAAGTTGTATTCTATGGATAGATTCTCTAATCTAATGTCAAACTCTTTTAATCTAGCTTTTTTTTGATTTAATTGCTCTTGTAATATTGAGAGTTCTGAGTCATTTCCTCTCTTTTGAGAGTAAAAAATAGCAATCTCATTTTCAATAATTAGGGGGATGCTTTCATAAATATTTTTATCAAATGTTAGTTCTTTTTCATCTTGGAGTAGGGAAGATATTCTTTTTAATTTTGCTTGATATGCTGTTAGCTTGATGATATTTTCTCTTTGTTCAGAGATAAAGTATTGGTTTTTGATTCTAAATAAAACCTCTCCTTTTTTAACCACATCTCCCTCAGCAACTAAAATGTGAGTAATTATTCCACCTTCTAGGTGTTGAAGTAGTCTAGTTTGACCAGATGGGATAACCTTTCCAACACCCTTAACACTCTCATCTATCTCGGCAAAATAAGCCCAGATCAAAAAAACAGTTATAAAAACAATGATAGGAAGCACAAAAAAACGATAGTTCCAGCTTCTCTCTTGTAAGTATCTATAACTCATTGCTTACCTTTTGGCGGGTTTCTTAGTGTTTCTAAGACTTTATCTCTAGGTCCATCAGCTACAACTCTTCCCTCATTAATAACTAAGATCCTATCTACTAACTCTAATGCGGCGAGTCTATGGGTAATGACTATAAGAGTTTTTTCTTTTCCTAAGCCACTGTTTAGTCTGTCGATAAGTTTTTTCTCTAGACCGATATCAAGCCCTGAAGTAGGTTCATCTAAAATGAGCATTGAGGGCTCTGTGGCTATAGCGCGAGCTAGTGAGACTAAGTGTCTTTGTCCAACTGAGAGATTTGAGCCTCTCTCTCCCACTTGAAGTGAATCGCCTTTACCAGATTTTTTAATGAGATCATCAAGCCCTACAAAAGTAACTATCTCTAACATTCTCTCTTTGCTGATAGGGCGAAAAAGCTCTATGTTCTCTTTTATAGTAGCGTTAAATAAAAATGGCTCTTGAGGCATGATCCCAATATTTTGGCGAATTTCTACGGGATGAATAGTAGATATATCATGGTTATCAAGATAGATAGATCCAGTAGTTGGTTTATATAAGCCCATGAGAAGGTTTAACAAGGTACTTTTTCCAGCCCCAGTTTGACCTATGATGCCAACTCTCTCGCCAGCTTCTATCATAAATGAGACATTGTCAATTGCTTTGTGTTTGCTCTCATCAAAAGTAAAGGAGACATTTTTAAACTCTAGCCTTCCTTTTAGAACTCCAACTCCAGACTCAGCACTCTCTTTATCTTCCGTTGGTTTTGACATAAACTCATCTATGCGATCTATTGACTCACTCATCTCTTTTACTCTTATAACAATCCCCGACAAGCTCACTATGGGCATCATAGCTCTGCTTGCTAACATGGTTACGGCTATTAGTGCTCCAACGCTTAAGTTCTTCTCTGAGATCTCAAAAACTCCTAAGATAACCACTAAAATAACTACAAGCTGTAGTAAGAATTGTGAAATATTCATAGAGAGAGTATGAAGAGATTGTATCCTCATCCCAATACCATCTGCAAAAGCTACAATATTTCTCCAAAGGTGCATTCTAGTAGGAGTTGCATTGTTAAGTTTAATGCTCTGCGTTCCTTGAATAGACTCATAAATAAAACTGTACTTTAGTTGAAGATTTTCAGAGCTATTTTTACTTAACTTTGAGATAGGTCTTTGCATCAAAAGGTTAAAAAGGATAATGAGGACTGCAAAAATAAAAGGAACTAGGGCAATTATGGGGGAGATTATATAGATAACAACTATCGCAATTATAAAAAATGGAAAGTCTATGATCTGGACCATAGATCTGTTTGTAAAAAAGTCACGAACCTGTTGGAGCTCTTTAAAAAGATTTGCTTTGCTTCCTGACATATATTTATCGTGCTGTGTGTCGATGAGCATCATTTTTCGCATTAGCTCCTCTTCCCAAAAGAGTCCTAGATCTTTTGAGACATTTTCTATGATGTGGCTTCTTGCATACTTTAGTATGATGTCAAAGATGAGGATGATTAGAGTTCCACTAGCTAAGACAAAGAGTGTCTCATAAGCTTGATTTGGGACAACTCTGTTGTAGATATTCATAACAAAAAGAGGAATAGCAAGAGCAAAAATGTTTATAAATAGTGTAAGAATCGCTATCTCTATATATACTCTCCAGTTTGCACGAAGAGGCTCATAAAACCAAGATTTGACTTCATCTGAATCCATCTGTTTTATGTGGTTTGTATCTCTAAAGATAAGGAGCGCTTTTTTGTAGAGTTTTAGTCCATCAAGAGAGATCTCAAGTTCATTGTTATCTGTAGGATTTAGTATAATAGCTTTGTCTTTTGCTTTTTTGAGGTAGACCAAAGGGTTATCATTAGCATCAAAAATAATACAAGGAAGAAGACTTTCTTGTATGGAGTCTGCAGAGATTTTTCTTTGTAATACACTTAATTTAAAGCTTTTTAAAACTTCTTTTGCATGAGGAATATCAAAAACATCACTTTTAATAAAGAAAGCACTTATGCTCTTAAAACTGACATCACCAAAGTAAAAATCTAATATATGCTTAACACATTTTAACAATGGATCTTTTTTTAAAGTATCTTCTGTTAGCACTGTTGTTTATATCCTACTAGTTTGAATTAGTAGTTATTGTATCACAAAGTAAAGTAAACTTTTCTTTTTTTGGTCACAATTGGTGGCTCTAGATCTCTTTGGGAAGATTTATTTAAACTAATACCAATCTCACTTTGGATACAATCACGAAAATATTTTAAAAATATAAGTAGGATTTAATATGCAAAAAGCAAATATTGAGGGAAAAGTTTGGACCTTTGGAAAAGATATCGACACTGATCTAATCATCGCTGCACGATACCTAAGTACATCAGTTCCAGAAGAACTTGCAAAACATGTAATGGAAGATGCAGATCCTGAGTTTGTAAAAAATATGAGTAGTGGTGATGTTATAGTTGCAGGTGAAAACTTTGGTTGTGGAAGCTCACGCGAGCACGCACCAATAGCACTAAAAGCAGCAGGTGTCGCAGCAGTTATAGCTCCAACTTTTGCAAGAATTTTTTATAGAAACTCTTTTAACATGGGACTTCCAATCTTTGAACTAAAAGAGAGTGCTGAGATCTCGCAAGGTGATAGTATAAGTGTAGATATGAACAATGGAACAATTACAAATAAAACTACGAACAAAACATATAAATTCACTCCGATCCCTGAGTTTATGCAAGAGCTTATAGACGCTGGTGGTCTGATGAATTATGCTGCAAATGAAGTAAAAGGTAAGTAATGAAAAAGTATAAAATAACACTTATAAAAGGCGATGGGATAGGTCCTGAAATAGTAGATGAAGCTGTTAAAGTTTTAGATGCTGTAGCATCTTGCAGTGATTTTAGCTTTAGCTATGAAGAGGCTTTAATGGGCGGTTGTGCTTATGATATCACAGGAGATCCACTACCAAAAGAGACTATAAGCATTGCACTCAACTCAGATGCAGTTCTTTTTGGCGCTATTGGTGGAGAGAAGTGGGACGCACTTCCTCGCGAGATGAGACCAGAGAGTGGACTTTTAAGATTTAGAAAAGAGCTAGGAGTTTACGCAAATCTACGTCCAGCTGTTGTTTATGATGAGCTTATAAATGCATCATCACTTAAAGCATCAGTAGTAAAAGGTGTAGATCTGATGGTTGTTCGAGAGCTAATTGGTGGGATCTATTTTGGAGAGCCAAAGGGTAGAACTGCTGATAAGGGTTGGAACACTATGGTTTATACTCGTGATGAGATAGTTCGCATAGCTCACCAAGCCTTTAAAATTGCAATGCAGAGATCTAAAAGAGTTTGTTCAGTCGATAAGGCAAATGTTTTAGATGTCTCTCAACTTTGGAGAGATACGGTTATAGAAGTTGCAAAAGAGTACCCAGAAGTAGAACTTAGTCATATGTATGTAGATAATGCTGCAATGCAACTCATAAGAGATCCAAGACAGTTCGATGTAATGTTAACTGGAAATATATTTGGAGATATCCTAAGTGATGAAGCATCTATGCTCTCAGGCTCGATCGGACTTTTACCATCTGCATCTGTTGGAGCAAAAATAGGTGTTTATGAGCCAATTCATGGATCAGCACCAGATATCGCAGGTCAAGGAATTGCAAACCCTATAGCTACTATTGCATCTGCATCTATGATGTTAAGATATGGACTTGATGAGATTGAAGCGGCTGATAAGATAGATACTGCCATTAAAAAAGCATTAAGTGAGGGTTATAGAACTCAAGATCTAGCACAGTTTGACGCTAAAGAAGTATGTTCTACTAGCGAGATGGGATCTATCATCGCTAACTATATAGTAAGATAAAAAACAAAAAATGCAGACTCTCACACTAGCAAATATATATGAACTCCAAGGTTTAAAAGAAGATGCTTTGGAGATCTATAAAAAGATTTTAGAAAAAGATCCAACAAATAGTGAGGCTAAAATCGCTATGAAAAGGCTTCAAGGCCAGAGAAAAAAGTTTTCAGATCTAAATACGCAGATGAGAGATTTTTTTGTAAAGATGGAAGCTGATGTTGAGTTTAAAGAGTTTGAAAGGTGGTTACTAAAATCATGGAATTAAAAGATGTAATACTATCAACTTTGGCAGAAATGGAAGATAATGAGACTACAAAAAAAGTCCTAAACAGCTCCATAGAAGTTAAAAAAGTTCAAAACAAAGATGAGCAAAAAAGACACACTCTCTCGCCATCTACCATGGTTACAGAGAAAAAAGAGATCCAAGATTTTTCTCAAAAAATAAGCGAAGAAAAAAATGATGAAGATCTAGCTTCTATGGAGAGTGAAGAGTCTTTTTTAAATTCTCTTAAAGAGCGAATGTTAGTGCTTTTTGAAGGATTTCAAGCACCAAACAACACAAATATAGATGCAAAGGTAGATATGACTCTTAACTTTTTAGAATATGTTTTAGCAAACATAGACTTAAGAAAACAAGAGATAAAAAAAGGAAAACAAAAGTGAGTCAATATAGAGTTTTGATAGATGCAAACGATGCAATGGGCTTAGTTCATAAGATCTCAACTGTTTTTTGTAACCACAACCTAAATATGCTCTCAAACAGTGAGTTTGTGGATAAAGAAAATAACAAGTTTTTTATGAGAAGTGTAGTTGATGGAGAGATAGATTTTAAAAGTTTAGAAGCGGACCTCTTAAAAACACTACCAAGTGATGCAAATATAAAACTAGTAGATCCAAAGAAAAAAAACATCATTATATTGGCAACAAAAGAGCTTCATGCTTTAGGAGATATTCTTATAAGATATGAGGCAGGAGAGTTAGATGCGAATATATTAGCAGTTATCTCGAATTATGATGAGTTAGAATCTTTAGTAAGCAGATTTAATATCCCTTATATTACAGTCTCACATGAGGGTTGTGAAAGATTAGAACATGAGCAAAAAATAATGAATTGCATTGATAGTTTTAATGATGTGGATTATATAGTTCTAGCAAAATACATGCGCATTTTAACTCCTAGATTTGTAGAAGCTTATCAAGATAAAATCATAAATATCCATCACTCTTTTTTACCTGCTTTTATAGGTGCAAACCCATATAAACAAGCGTATAATAGAGGTGTTAAAATCATCGGTGCTACGGCACACTTTGTAAATAATAACCTTGATGAGGGTCCAATCATAGCTCAAGAAGTTATCCATGTTGATCACGCTTATAGTTGGAGAGATATGCAAAGCTCAGGGCGAGATGTTGAAAAAGTAGTTCTATCTCGTGCATTAAAATTAGCGTTAGAAGATCGAATATTTGTCTACGCTAACAAAACTGTTATCTTTTAAATGTTTAACTTAGTATTAGTAAATCCTCAGATCCCAAATAATACGGGTGCAATAGGGCGGCTTTGTGTAAATGCAGGAGCCTCCTTGCACATTATAAAACCCATAGCTTTTGATATAGATGAAAAAGCAGTAAGACGAGCTGGACTTGACTACTGGTCTAAGCTAGATCTTCATGTTTGGGAGAGTATTGATGAGTTTTTTGCTAAAAATAATATAACAAACAACGCTCATTTTGCTACAACAAAAACAGATAGACCATACTTTGAAGCTAAGTTTAAAGAGGGTGACTTTATCTTTTTTGGAAGTGAGACTGCTGGGATAGATGAAGAAATACTAAAAAGATATGAAAATCAAAATATAACTATACCTATGACAAAAGAAGGGCGAAGTTTAAACTTAGCCATAAGTACTGGTATAGTTTTGTACGATGCCATTAGACAAAACTACGCTAGCTTTAAGGAGATATAATAATGCATCCAGTACTAGATACTATAATGGTTATTCTTTTTGTTATTTTTATGATATTTATCTTTGGTGGCTATCATAAAAACAAATCTGCTCAAAGAGAAGCAGAATTTAAAAGACAAGAAGAAAAAAAAGACAAAGAGATCAACCCAAAAGAGAGTAAAGACTAAAAAAATTTACTCGCTAAGATACCTATATAATTTTCAAATCTCTCAAATAAACCTTGTGTAATTTCAATTTTCATAACACATCCTTTAAATAATTTGTACAATAATATACAATTTTACATCTTTTGTATAAAAATATGACAAATTGTCAAATATTTTTTGACATAATGACAAAAACTTAGTATAGTGTTGAAAAATCTAGGAGAAGTGACATGAAAAACTTTTTAGATATTGTAGAAGAGATAAAGAGTATCATCTCAGCAGAATTTGGTTCAAAAAAGATTTTTGACAAAGATGTAGCAGATATTTTAGGTGTTTCGCAAATGAACTTTGCAACCATGAAAAAGAGAAATAAAGTTCCATTTGGTGAACTTATGGATTTTTGCGCAGCTAGAAAAATCTCTATAAACTGGATGCTTTATGGTCAGTCCCCTGAGAGCTTAGTAGAGGCTACCAACAAGTTTTACATGGTTAGATACCTAAGCGAAGTAAATGCATCTGCTGGTGGTGGAGCTGATGATCAATATGAAGATATAGAAGAACTAGAACTTCCTGAGAGTTTTGTAGCTCTCTTGGGTGGAGAGAGTGAGCTTAAAAACATAGAGGCTCTTAATGTTACAGGTGATTCTATGGAACCAACTTTTAGCTATAATGACATCATTTTTATAAACAGAGCAAAGACTGATTTGCAAAGAGGTGGCATCTTTACCATTAGAACTGAAGCTGGACTTTTTATAAAAAGAGTTCAAAAACGCATAGATGGAAAGATAGATATAATTTCTGACAATCCAGTCTACTCAACTCAAACACTAAATCTCAATGAAATAGAAGTTTTAGGTAGGGTTGTTAGTAGATTTGGGGATGTTGATTAGGATAAAAAGTTTGAAATATATTGTATTAGTTATAGTTAGTCTATTTTTCATCTCTTGTGCAACAAAAGAGAATGTAGTTGTAGAACTTGAGAAAGAGAGTAAAAAAAGTATAGAAATATATGAAGTGTCAAAGATACCTCAAGATGTGAAGTTTTTTACTCAAAATGCATCAGAATACAGAGAAAAAGAGAGTGTTCAATCTCAATATGAAAAGTACTATTTCAGTGTGTGGAATTATGAAAAACCTAGAGTAACTATTGAAGATGCTATGTGGGGATTTAGAGCTTATGATGCAAAAAATAGTTATGCAGAAAACTTTCATCCACAAAGCCAAGGATTTTTTGATGAGATGAAAGAAAATGCAAACTTTGATGCATATGCTACTCTAAATACTAGAGCAATAACTCTAAGGCATGTAGATCTAAGAGTTTTTCCTACTTCAAAACCACTCCTTAAAGATCCAAATATAGCTGGAGAGGGTTTTCCATTTGATTATTTGCAAAACTCAACTCTTGGTGCTAACAAACCTCTTTTTGTATCTCACTACTCAAAAGATAGAGAGTGGCTTTATGCTTTTAGTAGTTTTGCCTCAGGATGGATAAGATCTAGTGAAGTTGTATTTTTAGACAAAGAGCATGCAGAAGCATGGCAAAATGCACAGCAGATATTTTTCATAAAAGATAAGCAAGCTATATATACTTCAAAAGGAAATTTTCTTTTTTCTTCAAAACTAGGAACTCTTTTGGCTCTTATTTCTGAAGATGAGGATAGTTTTACAGCACTAGCTATCTCCTCATACAAAAACTCAAAACCACTATTTGAGAGAGTAAAGATCTCAAAGAGTATTGCAAAAAAAGAAGTATTAAATCTAGATAGAGATTCTCTAAGTAGTGTAATGAATGAAGTCTTTGAAGATAATTATGGTTGGGGTGGTATGTATGGACAAAGAGATTGCTCATCTATGCTAAGAGATATGTACGCTCCTTTTGGGATCTGGCTTCCTAGAAACTCAACTGAGCAAGCTAAAATAGGCGAGGTTATAAGTTTAGAAAACTTGAGTGATGATGAAAAAATCTCTATCATAAAAGATAAAGCTGTACCATTTGAGACACTTCTATATGTTAAGGGTCATATAGTTCTTTATGTAGGACTTTTGGATGAAGAGATAATTATTTTTCATAATACTTGGGGTGTAAAAACTATAGAAGATGGAGTTATGGGTAGAGCTGTTATAGGAAAGACTATTTTTAGCACACTTGAACTTGGAAATGATTTACCAAATTATGACAGAGAATCTAGTATATTGAAGAATTTAAAGAGTATGAATACTTTAACACGCTAGAGATAAAAACATTTAAGCTTTTATATCTAAGAGTGAACCTAGCATCTCATCTTGAGTTTTTATAGAAGTTACATTTGCCGCAGTTGCACCTTGGACTATCATCTGATCTGGAATCTCTTTAGCTAAATCTGTTTGACTCTTCATTGAACCAGTATCATCAGCCATTCTTGTGTTAGCCGTAACTGAGCCATTGTTACTTGACATTCTTATATCTGATGGAACAAAGCGATCCGTATTTACATTTGCAACATTGTTTGCGTTTGTATTCATCATACTTTGATGAGCGCCTATTGATGAGATATTGTTTGAAATGTTCATGGAAGCTCCTTTTTTTATTTTGTTAAAGACTATTTAGCTACATTTTGATTATAGTCTTAATTTTCTAAAAGTTAGTTTATGAGAAAAAAGTAGATAATTGGCACATCTAAAAGAGAACTTTAGATGTGTTTAATGCTTTAGTGAAGATCAGAATTTAGTTTTATCTCTCTAGTTGAGCGAGAAACAGTAATCTCCCCAGTTAAAGAGTTTTGTCTAAAATGAAGACCTTTTAATCCTGCTAAATGTATGGCTTTAAAAATTTCACCTTGTATTGTTAAGCCCTTGTTTACTTCTTGAATGTGAACTAACTCTTTTGGATATATACCAACTTTAGTTCCCTCTAATATTGCTAAACCTGCATCTATGATACATCCATCACCTAGTGGGATACCACAAGTAGAATTTGCACCTAAAAGTGTGTTTTTGCCAATTGTAATTGGATTACCATCTGTTCCACTTAATACTCCTAGTATTGATGCTCCACCTCCGATATCAGAACCTTCTCCAACTATAACAGAACTTGAAATTCTTCCCTCAACCATAACAGAGCCAGTTGTCCCAGAGTTGAAGTTTACATAAGAAGCACCAGCCATTACAGTAGTCCCAGCAGAAAGCTGCGCACCAAATCTTACTTTTGATGTATCAAGTATTCTAGTATTGTCTTGTGGGATGATATGTTGCAAGAATCGCGGAAATTTATCTACAAAATCTAAGTGAGGATACTCATTCGCAAGTTTTAACTCTATCTCAAACTCTCTTAAGTAATCAAGCTCTATTGGTTGTCCATTTGACCATGCTACATTTGGTAATGCAGCAAAAGCACCATCTAGATTTATACTTCTTAACTCTACTTTTGCTTGACTTATTGCATATAATTTTAGATATGTTGCTTCAACACTTTTTAAAGGTTCATCTGCAAAGATAAAGGTTATTTTAAATTCACCCTCTAAAGAGCCACTATTCATGATTTGGTTATAAAGTGCTGAGACTACTTGAATATTTTTATGTGCATCACCATAAGCTTCATCAGAGTATGGACTAAAGGCATTTAAGCAACTCTTTAAAAAAGATGTATTTATATCACATACAACTTCACTCTCATTAAAATCAACTTCTATTGCTTGCTCACTTAGTGCTTTTATAAAAATAGCTGCACTACCAAAGTTTTCATTCCAGTTTACTACAGGATATGTAGCTTGAAGTGTTTTTTGTATATTTATCTGACCTAAATCAACCCTTGTTATACCAAAAGCTATAGGATCTTTATAGTTTGGAGTAATTTCTTTTATGTTTTGTATGAGCACCTTAAAAGCATCTGCAGTTTGCACTATTTCCATGATTTCTCTCTTTATTTTTTTTGTTGAGAGGATTATACTGAAAAAAACTATTGACAAAATTTATATATCATATTTTCTTGGTTATAATAAGTTTTAAAAAATAAAAGAGAATATGGTGCATAACTGGATAGAGATTTTTAAAAATAATGATTTAATAGGTGTTAAAAAGTATATAGAAAGTGGTGGCGATGTAAATGATTCAAATGATACAGGAGAATCAGTTCTAGCCTACGCCATTAGATCTAGATGTGATATGGATTTGCTCTTACTGCTTGTTGAGAGCGGGGCTGATATATATGATTTTGATGATGAGGGTGTTAGTGTTTTTGATATGTCAATAACTTATAATAATATAGACATGGTTAAATTTATGATAGAAAAAGGTATGGATGTAAATGCTACAAATAGACGAAGCAGATTTACCCCGCTAATGGCAGCAGTATCTTACGGTCGCATTGAGATTGTAAAGTTACTCATAAAGCATGGGGCAAACCAAGAGGCAGTAGATGCTAAAGGTTTTTCTTCTATAGATTTTGCAAGAAAAATGAATAAAAAAAGTATATTAACAATATTAAATTATGATGAAAATGAGCCTAAAAATAGGGCTTATGCAAGATGATTACTAAAATGACAACTAAAATTTTAATTCTATATGGTACCAGAGAGGGGATTTGAACCCCTAAGCCGTGAGGCAGCGGATTTTGAATCCGCCGTGTATACCGTTCCACCACTCTGGCATATAAAATGAGAGTGAATGATAGTGACATAATCCTTAAAAGTAAATAACATTTAGCCGATTATAGTCTATGGAACTTTTATTGCTTATGTAGGGTTATAAAAGATTTTAATTAAGAATAGCAGCAAACGGAGGTGCGTTATGCGGGTTACATCTAGTATGTACTATGAAAGTCTCTACGGAGCAAACAATTCTAAGCTTAGTAAAAAGCTTTTTGATGTAAATAAGCAGATAGCATCAGGACTGAAGATCCAATATGCAAAAGATGATGTTAGAACATTTGCTGAAACAATGAGACTAGATAATGAACTCTCTACTATCGGACAGGTTAAAAAAAGCACAGAAAGTGGATATAAAATAGCGAACCAAACAGATGTTGTTTTGAATGAGTTTGGCACTAGTATGACTAAAATGAGAACACTTTTACTACAAGCTGCAAATGACTCTCAAAGTGACACCTCTTTAGATGCTATAGCAAAAGAACTCAGAGTTATAGAAGAACATCTCAAGAATATCTCAAACACATCTATTAATGGTCAATATCTCTTCTCAGGAACAGCAGTAGATATCAAGCCTATCTCTGATGATGGAACTTACAATGGCAATAGTGGTTCACTAAATGCTTTTTTAGGTTCAAATGCACAACAAAGGTACAACCTCTCTGGTTCTGATCTCTTTTTAGGAGAGGAAATTTTAACAAAAAGAACGATTACTACCAATGTTATACAATCAGATCTAAGCCAAAAATATGATTTTGCTAGTGGAATCGACAACGAAACACTTCCAACACCTCTAAAAAGCAGTGACACTATTCGCGATATGATGGGAGATACTGATGATCTTATTGATCCTGCTCAAAAACATCACTTTTATATCCGAGGTGTTACAAGTTCTGGTGAAGCAATCAAAACAAAAATCTCAATGAAAGACGCTGATACTATAGATGAACTACTAAAACAAATAGGCGAAGAGTATGGGAATACATCCAATTTAAAACTAGTCAATGTTAGTTTAAATGAAAATGGTCAAATAGTTGTAGAAGATAAAATAAAAGGTTCTAGTAAACTTGATTTTCACATGGTTGGTGCGGTTGATTTTGATACTACTGGATTAGATGAAGCGGATGTTGCTGATATAGATCTGTTAGATAGTGGAGAAAAAGATTTTGGAGAAATTATGCGAACTCTTGAAGCAGGTGGAACACCAGGTCTTCATGTGAAAGAGTTTGTTAAGTCTGGATACACTTCTGCTGCTGGAGCTGCTACAAATATAGAAGGCTTAGTCTATGATAGAACTACTTTTGAGAAAAAAGGTTCAAGTCTGACATCAAGCATACCCCAGATAGTAAAAGATTATAATACTTCTACTACACCTCCTACAAAGCTAGTACAAAATGCTTTTGCAACTCCATCTACTAAGATCTCAGATGTAGCAGATCTTTCTCAAGGGACAGCTGATACACTAGATGTAACTAACTTTACTCTTAATGGAATCAATACAGCTGGAAATAATTTTGATGTTGAGATAAACCTATTAAGTGCAGGCTCTACATTTACTGTAACTACTCCATTAGCTAGTGCCGGAACATATGATATATTTGACATGAGTATTCCTAGAGCAGCAGTTGATGCAGATAAAATGACTTATCAACAGCTTATGGATGTTGTGAATATGGTAGTTACAGATAATCTACCAGATCCAGCAGGGACGCACACGCATCCTGACACAACCCCTTTTACAGATGCAGAAGAATATGACTATGCGATTAAAGCTTCTAATTTCAATGGAAATACCTTTTTAACTTTTGATGGAAAGATAAAGTTTGAAGAGATAGGGAGTGCACATACAAATGCAACTCTTTCTATATATGATTCAAATAGTGATGATTTTACGGCAGATGCTTCTGTTTTATCGTTTAACTCAAATAATGCATTGACTATTACTGATCCAAAAACAGACTTTTTTAAAGAGATAAATGAGATGATTACGGCAGTTGAAGATCATAAAAATTATCCTGATTCTTCAAGTGGAACTATTAGAAATGTAGGTATAGAAAATGCCATAGCTAAGATGGATGAACTTCAAGAGCATGTAACAAGATCTCACTCAATGGTAGGTTCACAATCAAATGCTTTAACTCTTTCTAAAGAGAGAATAGAACTCTTAGAAATAAGCACAATGACTCTTCGCTCATCCGTTATAGATACAGACCAAGTAGAAACTGCTTTAATCTTAAAACAGCTTACTTTAAACCAAGAAGCAATGTTTTCTACTATAGCAAAAGTTTCAAAGTTAAGTCTTGTAAACTACTTATAATATTTTAATAGTGTGCACTTTTATTGCATATTGCCAAAAAAGTTCTCTAGTGGAACAATTTTGGCTATACTTCATCTATAAATAATCATCCACATTTTAAAGGCAACTCGTTTTGAAAGAGACTCTATTTATCATAACATTTGGAATTTTAATCTACCTAGGTTTTGCAACTATCTTTGGAGATAGTGGGCTAATTGGTAGTTACGGCTCTATCTTTGCATCTTACAATCAAAAATATTTCGGATATGTTTCTTTTATCTATATCTTAGCACTACTTTTTCCACTTTATTATTTTTATAGAGATACAGCGTATAGTCTTAGAAAAATAGAATTAGTTCTAGCTTCATTTTTAATGTTTTCTTCACTCCTCTTAGCGCAAGCAATACTTGTATTAGACGAGTTAAGAGGTATTGCAGGTGGTGAGTTTGTTGACTTTTTAGCACCTTTTATCGGACTTTTTGGGCTTTGGGTTTTTTGGTTTATCATCACTTGTGTATCTGCCCTTATGTTTTTAGACAAAAGCATATATGAGATTGCATCAAGCATTTCTAAGATGTTTAAAAGAGAGAAAAAAGTAGTTATTAAAGATACAAAAGAGAGCATTAGTGAGAGTGACTATAGTATATATGATGAACCAAGTTACACAAGAAGCAATTTTGATAAAAAAACTGATGAAGTAAAAGAAAATATAATAGAAGAGGCTCAAAAAGAAGATATAGCTTTAGAAGAAGTCCAAAAAGAGATAAAAGAAAAAGAACTTGAGAATACCCCACAAAATATACTTGAAGTAGCCGCAAAAATAAAAGAGAAGAAAAATGCTTTAGTTGTAGATGAATTAGAAGAGAATAAAAAACTTTTAGAAGCGATGGAGAGAGGTGAGGTTGAAAAGCCTAAAAATTTCATTCTTCCATCTGTAGAATTTTTAAAAAAAGTAGAAACGAAGACTCATTGTATAGATGAGAACGAGATTGATGATAAAATAAGATATCTTATAGAAAAACTTGCACATTTTAAAATAGATGGTGATGTTGTAAGAACTTATGCTGGTCCTGTTGTCTCTACCTTTGAATTTAAACCAGCGGCAAATGTAAAAGTAAGCAAGATCTTAAACCTTCAAGATGATCTTGCTATGGCACTCTCAGCGGAGACTATCCGTATTCAAGCACCAATTCCTGGTAAAGATGTAGTTGGGATCGAGATACCAAATGAAACAGTTGAGACTATATATATTAGAGAATTACTTGATTCTAAATTATTTAAAGAATCGGCATCTCCACTAACTATAGCTTTGGGTAAAGATATAGTAGGGAAACCTTTTATTACAGATCTTAAAAAACTACCGCATCTTCTTATTGCTGGAACTACAGGAAGTGGTAAGAGTGTTGGTATAAATGCTATGATACTCTCTCTTTTATATAAAAACTCTCCAGACCAGCTAAGACTTTTAATGATAGATCCAAAAATGCTAGAATTTTCCATATACAATGGCATCCCACACCTCTTAACACCAGTTATTACAAAAGCTAAACAAGCCATAGTAGCACTAAATAACATGGTCTCAGAGATGGAGCGCCGTTATGAACTTATGAGCGAGACAAGAACTAAAAATATTGAAAACTATAATGACAAAGTTAAAAAAGTAGGTGGAGAACATTTACCTTACATAGTAGTTATTATAGACGAGTTAGCAGATCTTATGATGACAAGCGGAAAAGATGTTGAACACTCAATAGCAAGACTTGCACAAATGGCAAGAGCTTCAGGTATTCACTTAATAGTTGCAACTCAAAGACCATCTGTTGATGTAGTTACTGGGCTGATAAAAGCGAATTTACCATCTCGTATATCTTATAGAGTTGGACAAAAAGTAGATAGTAAGATCATCCTAGATCAAATGGGAGCAGAATCACTTTTAGGTCGAGGGGATATGCTTTTTACTCCTCCAGGATCCACAGGACTTGTAAGGCTTCATGCTCCATGGACTTCTGAGGGTGAGATAGAAAAAATTGTAGACTTTATAAAGTCACAAAGAGAGGCTAACTACGATAAAAGCTTTTTAGTAGAAGATGATGATTCAGAAGCTGGTTCAAGAGGTGAAACATACGAGGAGCTAGATCCACTCTACGAAGATGCAAAAAGTGTAGTTATGACAGATAGAAAAACTTCTATCTCTTATCTACAAAGACGGCTCCAAGTCGGTTACAACCGATCCGCTAGAATAGTAGAACAACTAGAAGGAGAGGGTGTATTATCTTCGCCAAATACTAAAGGAGTTCGTGAAATACTATAAGCATATATTTAGTTTTTATAAACTATAGAGAGCTTATAAAATCCCAGTTAAAGAAACTTATAACTCTTTAGGGCTTATCATATTCTCTGGAACTACCCACTCTTTAAACTCTTTTTCTGTTACGAGTTTTAACGCTAGGGCAGCTTCAAGTAGAGTTGAACCATCTTTATGAGCCTTTTTAGCTATTTTTGTAGCATTATCATAACCTATGTGAGGATTTAGTGCCGTCACAAGCATAAGTGATTCATCCCTTAGTTTTGCTATTCGCTCTTCATTAGCCGTTATTCCTTCTATGCATCTTTTAGTAAAGCTTTGACATCCATCACTAAGTAAGCGAATGGATTGTAAAAGATTGTAGATCATTACTGGTTTAAATACATTTAACTCAAAATGTCCGTTTGAGCCTGCTATAGAGATAGTTGTGTGATTTCCCATTACTTGTGCTGCTATCATTGTAAGAGCCTCACTTTGAGTAGGATTTACTTTTCCAGGCATGATAGAAGATCCGGGTTCATTCTCAGCCAGACTTATCTCACCAATACCGCATCTAGGTCCAGATGCCAAAAACCGAATATCATTAGCGATTTTCATCATACTTACAGCTACAGTATTTAATGCTCCGCTTGCTTCAACTAGGGCATCATGAGCAGCAAGTGCTTCAAACTTATTTTCTGCCGTAACAAAAGGAATCTTAATAGTTTTAGCGACTTGTGCGGCAAATGCCTCATCGAAGCCTTTTATAGAATTCATTCCAGTACCAACAGCAGTTCCGCCTTGCGCTAGTTGAAAGAGAGCTGGCAATATAGCTTCAACTCTACGGATGGAGTTAGCAACTTGTGCAGTGTAACCTGAAAATTCTTGTCCTACTGTCAAAGGTGTGGCATCTTGAGTATGTGTTCGACCTATTTTCACTAAATGCTCGAATGACTTAGATTTTTTATCTAACTCTTTATGCATATATTTTAAAGAGGGTAGCAGCTTGTGTATAATCTCTTCAACTGCTGCTATATGCATAGCAGTAGGAAATACATCGTTTGAAGATTGACCCATATTACAGTGATCATTTGGATGAACTGGATCTTTAGAGCCGATGACACCACCAAGGATCTCTATGGCACGATTGGATATTACTTCATTTGCATTCATGTTACTTTGTGTGCCAGAACCCGTTTGCCATATAGACAGGGGAAAATGCTCATCAAATTTGCCCTCCATAACTTCACTAGATGCCTCAATAATTGCTTTTGCTATCTTAGCATCTAAGAGACCAAAATTCATATTTACCTCTGCACAAGATTGTTTTACTATTGCTAAAGCTCGCACGAGAGGCTTTGGCATGGTTTCTATACCTATTGGGAAATTGATAAGAGATCTGGCAGATTGTGCCCCGTAGTACATATTCGAAGGTACATTTAGGTTACCAAATGAATCACTTTCCTCTCTAAATAAGTTCATAATATTCTCCATTACTGATATATAAAGTAAATAGTAACATAAAAAGTTATGTAGAAAAATTCTTTATAAGTTTTTCGATGTTACTAAAGTAAACATAGTAGTTGAAATAGACTTAAAATATGTGTATTATTGTAACACTGTTTATTTTGAGTTTACTTATTAGGTTATAATCGTTGCAAATTAAAATACAGGACTAATTATGGCATTTATGCAAGATTATAAAGCACATGTAAATGAAAGAGAAGCACTAGGTGTTCCTCCTCTACCACTAAGCGCAGAGCAAACAGCAGAACTTATTGAGCTTATTAAGAGCGAATGCAGTGATGAATTACTAGAATTACTTACAAATCGTGTATCACCTGGTGTTGATGATGCAGCTTATGTTAAAGCGGCATTTTTAAATGATATTGCAAATGAGAGTGTTAAAATAGATGCTATAACACCTCAAAAAGCAGTTGAAATGTTAGGTATGATGCTAGGTGGTTACAATGTAAAACCTATGATAGATGCACTAAAGTCTTCAAATAAAGATGTTGTTAATGCAGCTATACAAGCACTATCACACACACTTCTTGTTTACGATGCGTTTAACGATGTAGAAGAACTACACAAGGCTGGTAACAAGGCTGCAACTGAAGTTATGACTTCATGGGCAAATGCTGAGTGGTTTACATCAAAGCCAAAACTAGCAGATAAAATCACTGTAACTGTTTTTAAAGTAGATGGTGAGACAAACACAGATGACCTCTCTCCTGCATCAGAAGCTTTTACTAGATCAGACATTCCAGTTCACGCAAACTCTATGTTAACTGCTAAGATGGATGATCCAATGGGTGTTATAGCTGATCTTAAGAAAAAAGGTAACACTGTAGCTTATGTTGGAGATGTTGTTGGAACTGGAAGTTCAAGAAAATCAGGTATAAACTCAGTTCAGTGGCACATGGGAGAGAGTATAAAAGGTGTTCCAAACAAAAAAACTGGTGGTGTAGTCTTAGGTAGCACAATCGCACCAATTTTCTTTGCAACTGCAGAAGACTCAGGTGCATTGCCACTTGAACTTGATGTCTCTGAGATGGAGATGGGCGATGTTATAGAGCTTTATCCATACAAAGGCGAGGCTCACAAAAATGGCAAATGTATCGCTACTTTTAAACTAAATCCTAACACTATAACAGATGAAGTAAGAGCAGGGGGACGTATCCCACTCATCATCGGTCGTGGTCTTACTTCTAAGGCTCGTGGTGTTTTAGCAATGCCTCAAAGTGATATTTTCCTAACGGCAGAACAACCAAAAGATAGCGGAAAAGGTTATACTTTAGCTCAAAAAATGGTAGGTCGTGCTTCAGGACTAGCTGGAGTTCGTCCTGGAATGTATGTAGAGCCTGAAATGTCAACTGTTGGATCTCAAGATACAACTGGACCAATGACTCGTGATGAGATAAAAGAGCTTGCAGCACTTGGTTTTAATGCAGATCTAGTAATGCAATCTTTTTGTCATACAGCAGCTTATCCAAAGCCATCAGATATAACTATGCACCACACTCTACCTGACTTTATCTCAAACCGTTCAGGTGTTGCACTTCGTCCAGGCGATGGAGTAATTCACTCATGGTTAAATAGAATGGTTCTGCCTGATACTGTAGGAACTGGAGCAGATAGTCATACTCGTTTTCCAATAGGTATATCTTTTCCAGGAGGATCTGGAATAGTTGCTTTTGCTGGTGTTACTGGATCTATGCCACTTACTATGCCAGAGTCTGTACTAGTTCGCTTCAAAGGTGAGATGCAACCAGGAATCACACTACGAGATCTTGTAAATGCTATACCGCATCAAGCTATAAAAGAGGGACTCTTAACAGTTGAGAAAAAGGGCAAGAAAAATATCTTTGCAGGTCGTATCTTAGAGATCGAAGGACTACCAACTCTAAAGGCTGAACAAGCGTTTGAGCTTTCTGATGCATCAGCTGAGAGAAGTGCAGCAGCATGTACAGTTCTACTAGACAATGAACCAGTTATAGAGTACCTAAAGTCAAATGTAACTCTACTAGAATCTATGATAGAAGCTGGGTACGAAGATAAAAGAACTATTCAAAGAAGAGTAGATAAAATGAAAGATTGGTTGGCAAATCCAACTCTTATGAAGCCAGATCCAGATGCAGAGTATGCAGCTGTTTTAGACATAGATCTAAATGAGATCAAAGAGCCAATCATCGCTTGTCCTAATGATCCAGATGATGTTGCAACTCTAAGTGAGGTTTTAGCATCAAACAGACCTCATAAGATAGATGAAGTTTTTGTTGGTTCATGTATGACAAACATCGGTCACTACCGTGCTTTAGGAGAGGTTTTAAAAGGTGAGGGCCCAGTTCCAACTACGCTTTGGATTTGTCCTCCAACTAAGATGGATGAAAAACAGCTAACTGAAGATGGTTACTACGCTATCTTTGGTGCGGCAGGAGCTAGAACTGAGATACCTGGATGTTCACTATGTATGGGTAACCAAGCAAGAGTTGAAGACAACGCTATAGTTTTCTCTACTTCTACTCGTAACTTTGATAACCGTTTAGGTAAGGGTGCTCAAGTATATCTTGGATCAGCAGAGTTAGCGGCTGTTTGTGCGATGTTAGGTCGCCTTCCAACTGCAGCGGAATACTTAGAAAAAACTAGTAAAATAGTTGGAAAAGAAGATGAGATCTATAAGTATCTAAACTTCAACCTTATAAAAGATTATAAACTAGCATAAATCGCAAAAGGTGGAGTTAGTTCTCCATCTTTTAATCTCTTATCACATCAAAACCTAGTGGATACTTTGGTATGAAAATATCTTTATTTATCTCTTTGTTTTGAACTTGATTAAAAAACAAAATTTTCACTCTATTTTCAAACTCATCTATGTATGAGATCGACTCGATAATATTTTCTTTTGTATTTATAGTAAATATTTTACCCTCAAATCCAGCTTCATAAATACCTTTTTTTATCTCTTTAGCATTTTTTACCATATTGAAAAAATCCAAACTAGAATTAATATTTCTTATAATAACTTGCTCTATTTCAGGCTCAACTATGGTTACTTGGCGACTATTTATAAAGACATCTTTTTGGATTGGCTCTTTATAGCTCCAAAGTGCATTTTGTGGCTTTGAAGCACTTATGTGACCCTTGTAAGTTAAAGTTTTATCTTTATCATCTGTCACGCTTTGAATAAAAGCGGCATCAAAAGAGTCTAACATATCAAATGAAGCATAGCTAAGAGAGAAGCTTAAAAATAGTAAATATATATGTTTCACGGAAGTTCCTTTTTTGCAAAATTATATCTAAGGGCTCATTTACATTATAGCATTTTAGGATTTATGCTTATTATTATTATTAGTGTGTTAAAATGTCGCCAATTTCGATGATTGGAATGCACTAGTGTGTAACAATCTGTATTAAGGTTGAGAATGCTACAGGCATTAATGGGTAAGATCTTTGGAACTTCAAATGATCGTGAACTGAAAAAGTACGCTAAAAGAGTAAGTAATATAAATGCTTTAGAGAGTAAGTATGAAGCGATGAGCGATGATGAGCTTAAAGCTGCATTTAACGAACTAAAGCAAAGTGTTTTAGATGATGTTAAGAGTTTGGAAGATGTTTTAGAAGACTCATTTGCGATCACTAGAGAAGTTGGAAAAAGAGTCTTAAATATGAGGCACTTTGATGTCCAACTAATCGGTGGTATGGCACTCCATGAAGGCAGAATCGCTGAGATGAAAACAGGGGAGGGTAAAACACTTGTTGCAACTCTTCCTATAGTCTTAAATGCTATGACTGGAAAAGGCGTGCATTTAGTTACAGTAAATGACTATCTTGCATCTAGAGATGCTGCTGAGATGGGACTTTTATATAATTTTTTAGGTTTTTCGGTTGGTATGGTGCTAGAGAGTAACTCAGAGCCAGAAAAAAAGATAGAAGCTTACAAGTGTGATATCACTTATGGAACAAATAATGAGTTCGGCTTTGACTTCTTAAGAGACAACATGAGCTACTCAGCAGAGCATATGGCTCAAAGAAATCACAACTTCGTTATAGTCGATGAAGTAGATAGCATTCTAATCGATGAAGCTAGAACTCCGCTTATAATTTCAGGTCCAACAAACAGAACGCTAGAAGATTACAAGGTAGCTGATGGCATAGCAATGCAACTTAAAAAAGATGAGCATTTTGCTGTAGATGAGAAGGATAAAGTAGTTCTTATAACAGAAGAGGGCATCACAAAAGCAGAAGAGCTTTTTGGAGTTGAAAACCTCTATAGTGTTGAAAACTCATCTCTTCCACATGCACTTGATCAAGCTTTAAAAGCGAACTATCTTTTTGAAAAAGATGTTGATTATGTTGTAAATGATGGTGAAGTAGTCATCGTTGATGAGTTTACAGGAAGACTGAGTGAAGGTCGCCGCTTTAGCGAGGGACTTCATCAAGCACTCGAAGCAAAAGAGGATGTTGAGATAAAAGAAGAGACTCAAACTCTAGCAGATATAACATTTCAAAACTACTTTAGAATGTACGATAAACTAGCTGGAATGACTGGAACTGCTGAAACTGAAGCTACAGAGTTTGCTCAGATCTACTCTCTTGATGTTGTTTCTATTCCTACAAATATTCCTATTACAAGAAAAGACTTAAATGACCTTATCTACAAAACAGAAAAAGAGAAGTTTGATGCAGTCATCGAGACTATTAAAAAGTTATCAAAAACTGGTCAACCGGTTCTTATTGGTACTGCTTCTATTGAAAAATCAGAAGCCCTGCATGAAGTACTAAAGAAAGAGAAAATTGCACATACAGTTTTAAATGCTAAAAACCATGCTCAAGAAGGCGAGATAATTAAGCACGCTGGAGCTAAGGGTGCAGTTACAATTGCTACAAATATGGCTGGTCGTGGTGTTGATATTAAAGTTACAGATGAAGTAAAGGCTCTTGGAGGTCTTTATATCATAGGAACAGAGAGACATGAAAATCGCCGAATAGATAACCAACTTCGTGGTCGTTCAGGTCGTCAAGGTGATGCTGGAACTACTCAGTTTTACTTATCACTAGAAGACAATCTTCTTCGTATTTTTGGCTCTGACAAGATAAAGTCCATTATGGAAAGACTTGGAGTTGAAGATGGAGAGTATATAGAGTCAAAAATGGTTACTCGTGCAGTTGAAAAAGCTCAAATGAAAGTTGAAAACATGCACTACGAAGGTAGAAAGCAGATCGTTGAGTATGATGATGTAGCTAATGAGCAGAGAAAAATCGTTTACAGATTTAGAAATCAACTCTTAGACAGAGAGTATGATATTTATTCAAGAATTGATGCTATTAGAGTTGACTACATTAGCAACCTACTAAATACATGTGGCATTTTTGATGGTGGAGATAGAGATGATTTTAATCTTAAAAGAGTTTCTGAGATTTTAAAAGAAGAGTTAAACTTTGACTTAAATGCAGAGGATTACTCATCTTTAGAGTTTGAAGAGCTTCTTGAAAAATTAGTAGAAGTTGTTAAAAAATCTTATGATGATAAGATGAGTGTTCTAGAAGAGGATGTTCGTTCAGATATTGCAAGAGAGCTATACCTAAAAGAGTTAGACAGCGCTTGGAGAGAGCATCTTTACGCTATGGATAATATGAAAACTGGTATAAGACTTCGTGCGTATAACCAAAAAGATCCACTAGTAGAGTATAAAAAAGAGAGTTTTAATCTCTTTGGAGAACTTATCAAAGATATTAAATTTAACACTATAAAAACTCTTCAAATTATTCAGTTTAGGATGGATTCTGCCGAAGAAGAAGCGGCAAGTGTAGCACAACAAATGGAGATGCAAAGAAAATTTGAAGAAGCTGCAATGATATTTAACCACTCTCAAAATCAAGAGGCACAAACTACTGAGAAAAAAGTAGCTAGAAACGAGCCGTGTCCTTGTGGAAGTGGCAAAAAATATAAGCAATGCTGTGGTAAAAGCGGTCCTAAAAAGGGGGTATTTGCTGGAAACGGTGTCTCTTGAGAGCATCTGTAGTTCCTTATCTAGTCAAGCGTTTTCTTCGCTTTGACAAAGACCAACCTTTTATCTTCTTATCTGCACTACTAGCTTTTTTAGGTATATCTTTAGGTGTGATGGTTCTTATTGTTGCTATGGCTCTTATGAATGGCTTTGATAAAGAGTTTAAAAAAAAGCTTACCATCATGAACTATCCTTTAACTGTTATTCCAAAATTTTATGGAGCAGTAGATGAAAAGTTACTCTTAGACCTACAAGCGAAATTCCCAGATCTAAGCTTTAGCCCATATGTTCAGTCTGCTATTATGGCTAGAAACGGTTCAAAGTTAGAAGGTGGATATATCTTTGGTGTAAATTTTGAAGATGAAGCAAAGGTCAATAGTGTTTTAGCAAAGGTTATAACAAAAGAGCAATTTTCCAAGTTTGATGTACTTATTGGAAAGAGTTTAAAAGATGAATTTAACTTATATATAGATGATAAACTTATGTATATATTTACTCATGTAGAACCAGGCGGACTCTCAGTAACTCCAAAAATAAAACGTTTTAAGGTAAGAGGTATTTTTGATTCTGGATTAAGTGCTTATGATAAGGCCTATAGCTACACAACTCTTTCTTCTATGCAGGCAATGTTAGGACTCGCATCTAATCAATATGATGGAATTCATGTATATTCAAACGATCCTCATAAAGATATTTTAAAAATCAAAGAATATTTGCCAGTTAGTGTTAGTGTTAAGGGTTGGTGGGAAGATAATGTCAACTTTTTTGCAGCACTAGAGCTTGAAAAAGCCTCTCTTTTTATAGTCCTAATGCTTATTATTTTAATAGCAGCAATAAATATCATATCATCTCTGCTTATGACTGTTATGAATAGAAGAAGCGAAATAGCGCTTCTTCTCTCCCTAGGTGCTACGACAATAGAGATCAAAAAAATCTTTTTGTATCTTGGTATAGTGATAGGAGTGAGTGGTATTTTAGCGGGAATAGTTTTAGGAATGAGTGGTTTATGGGTACTGAGTACTTTTGATATTGTATCTCTACCAAAGGATGTATATCCTACAACCACACTTCCGTTAGATCTAAGTCTTAAAGACTTCTCTCTTATAGTTGTAGGTGCCTTTGTAATAGTTATAGCATCTTCTTACTATCCTGCGAAAAAAGCTAGTGAAGTAGATATTCTTAGAGTTTTAAGAAACGAATAGTTTGAGCTTTATCTGTACTTGACGTGCAATCTCAATCAACTCACTAAAGCCTCATGAGATCCTGAATCAAGTTCAGGATGACGAGAGGGTTTGTGGATGTTGGAGAGGTTTATGGATGTTGGAGAGGTTTGTGGAGGTTTAGAAACTAATAGTTTTATTTTTTCTCTTTTTTATCATCGCTAAACATCTCAAATGGTAGAAAAATAGTTCTCTTTATGATATTTAGAGGAGCTACTATGATGTCTTTTGCTATAAGGCTACTAACTTTTGGATCAGTTAACTCGCCGCTTACCTTCACAGATGTTGAAATGCTATCTTTTCCTAAAAGTATATAACCAACCACTGGAATCTTTGAGACGCTACTACCTAAATCTGTTTTTAGATTTAGTGTTAGATCTATGCTGTTTTTAATATAATTTGCAGTTCCATATCCAACAATAATCATCTCTTTTGAATCAAGCGAGATATCGCTAAAGTTTAAAGAATCATCTTTTGAGTGAAAACTTGCATATGCATTGTTTACTTCAAGTCCTTTTTTACTGTATCCAGGTAGAGAAAAAGTCACAAGAGATGGAATGGTGTTTACAAAAGCAAGTATGTTATTTAAAATTTTATAATCAACAATAGTAGTATTTTTTATATGGATAAGTCCTTTATAATCATCGAGACTACCTTGCATAGAAAAAGACAGATCTCCTCCTTTAAAATCAGACAGATAGAAGAGCTTATCCATAAAATCATCTCCAAAACCATCACCATATAGATAAAATATACCCTCTTTTAGCTCAAAACCAGCATTCCCAGCTCTGTGTTTTAACTGAGCGTTGATTATATTGTTAAAATATTGTAGTTGCATGGTTTTTGAGATTATATGTCTATTTTCACCAATATAAAAATAGCAATCTTTTGAGTCGAAGATAATATTTTTTTCACTCTTTGATTCTGAATTTCTATCTTTTATGTAACTAAGTAGAGCATTTATATTTATGCCGATATCATTTGCCCATATTTTTATTTCTTTGCTTATTTTAGCATCTATTGAATTGTTTATATTTAAGAGTATATCACTTGTGTCTTTATCTATATGGCCACGTATAACATAGTCTTCTATGGGTTTGTCATTGTAAGTTAAAAATTTATATGGATACTTTATATTTGCAAAAAAGCCTATGTTTTTCTCGTTATCTTTTTTATAGATGCTAAAGTCACCATTTGTTATATTATTATCTAAGAGTAGTTTTGAATTTTTAGAGAGTTTTTCTAATGAATTAAATTTTAGCTTCCAACCACTATCTTCTAGGTTAAATTTAGCATCAAAATCACTTGCTACTATATTTACACCTTTAGTATCGTACTCTAGATCTAGTCTTAAAATTTTTTTTGAACTAAAAATTTCACCTACATCGGCGTTTTTAAAATGGAGTTCTTTTAAATTTATGAAACCTCTGTTTTTATCAAAAACATAAGATGCATTGAATTTTGTATCTGCTAAATCTTTTATATTAACTTTAGAAGACATAACCCTAAATTCATTTTCATCTAATTCTAGTATGGTATTGCCAAGTGTGTAATCTAACCCATTTGCGCTAAATCTAATATCTTCATCTGAATTTATAATGAATCTGTTATCATACTCTAGTTTTAGAGAAGCACTTGACTGATTCATCTTTACATTATTTAAGTTAAAAGTTAACAAATCTATATCAAAATCAGTTTTTAATGGGTTTAAGCTTAACTCACCAGATGCAAAAATAGTTGCTATACCTTTCATCTTAAGATATGCAGTTGGAACTTGAGCTTTTAGAGTTTCTAAGTCAAATAAAATATTTAAACCATCAATCTCAAGAAATTTATCCTTATAGCTCCATTTAGATTTTTCTATCTCTATTATGTCTTGTTTATTTGAGATAGAGTAAGTAGCTTTTAGGGGTTTTTGTTTTAATTTTAGCTCATTAAAAGAGACGTCTTGTAACTCAAAATCTATCTTTCCTTCACTTTTTTTAGCATCATATACTACATCAACCAAAGCTGTAGCTATATCTTTGTACTTTGCATTCATTTTAGGTATGCGAACATCGTAGTTATCAAGATAAACTTTGGTCTCATTTACATCAATATCTAAACCTAAATAGTTAAAGTTTGCCACATTTACATAAAAAATACCCTTAGCATCTATTTCTATCTTTCTGAGACCTACCGTGATTTTTAGATCAGTCTTAACGCTACCACTATTTTGTAAAATTGGGAGTTTAATTTTGTAAGTATTTAAAAGATAGAGCAGATCTTTATTGACTTTGCCATCAAAATTTAAAAAGAGGCTAAGAAGTTCCTCTTTTTTAGAAAAATCTATCTTTAGCCAACTATCTTGTAGGTTAAAACCATATTGATAAGTTTCTTGAGGTCTTATGTAAAGCACTCCCTCTTTAAACTCTAGTTCAGTTTTTTGTGTAAAAACTGGTTCAAGTTCCTTATTATAAGTATATGTTAGCTCAGATGCACTAGCTTTAACTAAGATATTTTTATATGCATCACTCAACTTTTCATACTCTAGCCAACCAGATATATTTTGTAACTCTAAGTCTTCAAAAGTGATAGCATCATAAGCCCAGTATTTGACCTCTTTTGGCATATCTACTATTTCCATAGTATGCTTCAGGCTTTTTATCTTCTCTTTTGCTTTGACCTTATAAAAGAGTTTTTTTGTATTAGCTAATACATAAGCTTTTAAAAAAACATCACTGTTTATATTAATGTTTAAGTTGGAGATGAGCTCTTTTTCATCATCATCAAAGATTATGTTGCCATCTACATTTATTTTATTTTTAAAGTGAGAAAATTCTGTAATTTCAGCATTTAAGTAGTTAGATTCATAAAAAAGAGAACTCTTTAAAGAAAAGTCCTCTGATGATGCAATAAAGTATCCATTTGAACCATCTATATACAAAAATGAAGCATCTATATCGTTAAAGGTTATTTTGTTAATTTCAAATCTCTCAAACCAGTTATCAAAAAGTAGTAGAGATTTTAAAATCATACTAACAGTTTCAACGCTTAAATTATCATTGTTTTGTTTTGAATCTTTAGTGATTTTGAGCTCTTGAACGCTCATACTTAGTTTTTCGTTGTATTTAATGTATAATTTCTTAATTTCAATATTTGGTACAGAAATATCTTTGATATATATGCCACTTTGCAGTAGTATAAATAAAAAACAGAGCGTTAAAAAAATGAATGACAAAGTACTAATGAGTATAAAGTGGATTTTTGAGATAGTATTAATTATTATTTTATCGTTCATGTATTACCTAAATCAACCTGTGCGTAG
This sequence comes from Sulfurimonas sp., assembly GCF_023228785.1. GTDB lineage: Bacteria > Campylobacterota > Campylobacteria > Campylobacterales > Sulfurimonadaceae > Sulfurimonas. The sequence continues at coordinate 25,703 of NZ_JALOAN010000001.1, read as the reverse complement.
CCCTAAAGTGGTCTTTATACCACAGGGTTCTATAAATCAGATTATAACACAACTGCGTGATAATAACTACAATGTATCCAAACTAGATTCACTTTTACTTAGACTTATTGGCTCTCCTCAAAGTGGCTGGATAGATATGAAAAACACATACAATACAAGAGGCGATTTTTTATATAAACTAACAACAGCAAAAGCAGCACTTCAAAATGTAACACTAATTCCAGGTGAGACGACATATGTCTTTTTAAATGACTTATCAGATAAGTTAAAATTGAATAGATCCAAATTAGAGAGCGAGTTTTTAAGACAAAGCAAAATAGAAGAGGGTGCTTTTGTCCCAAATACTTATAGACTGCCACTTGGCATAACTGAAAAAGAGCTGATAAGAATTCTCTTATATGAATCAGATAAGCAGATGAAAAACCTCTCAGTAAAACTTTTTGGAACCTATAATGAGAAAAAATGGTTTCAATTTGTAGCACTTGCATCTGTGATTGAGAAAGAATCAGCAAATATCAAAGAGATGCCACTTGTAAGTTCAGTTATTTACAATCGTATAAAAAAGGGAATGAAGTTGCAAATGGATGGAACTCTAAATTATGGCAAATACTCACATATTAAGATAACTCCACAAAGAATAAGAGAAGATGATAGTATTTACAATACCTACAAAAACAGCGGAATACCGAGTATTCCCGTATGTAATGTTAGCTTTGATGCTATAAGATCTGCTGTCTTTCCTGCTAAAACTTCTTACCTCTACTTTATGAAAAACAAGAGTGGTACTCATGATTTCTCACGTAACTATTCTACACATTTAAGCAATATAAAGCGTGTTACCAAATGAAACAAAATAGAAATATAGTAAAATCTTTATACTTGCTTTGAGCAAATTATTTATCTTAGTGTTATGATTGTCCTGTAAGTTTTTGTGGGGTCACTTTTGTGATTATTACATAAACAAAAAATATTAAACCAAGGACAAAAAATGTCAAAAATTATTTGGTCAAAAATTGATGAAGCTCCAGCTTTAGCAACTTACTCTCTTTTACCAATCGTAAGTGCTTTCACAAAATCTGCAGGTGTAGATGTAGTTACTAGTGATATTTCACTTGCAGGTAGAGTTATCTCTAAATTTCCAGAGAGATTAAACGCAGATCAAAGAATTTCTGATGATTTAGCAGAGCTTGGGAATGTTGTTCAACTCTCAGATGCTAATATCATTAAACTTCCAAACATTTCAGCTTCTGTTCCTCAACTAATGGAGTGTATTGCAGAACTTCAATCTAAAGGTTATGATATACCTAATTATCCAGAAGATCCTAAAACAGATGAAGAAAAAGAACTTCAAGCACTTTTTGCAACTTGTTTAGGTTCAGCAGTTAATCCTGTTCTTCGTGAAGGTAATTCAGATAGAAGAGCAGCAGTTGCTGTTAAAAACTTTGCAAAGAAAAACCCTCATAAACTTCGCCCATTTGAGCAAAACTCAAAAGCAAGTGTGGCACATATGGATGGTGGAGACTTCTACTCAAATGAGCAGTCTATTATCATGTCAGGAAGTTCTAAGGTAACGATAGAGCAAAACGGAAAGGTTTTAAGAGAGATCCAAGCACAAGACAAAGAGATACTCGATGCTACCTTTATGTCAGCAAAAGCTCTTGGAAGTTTTTATAAAAAAACTTTAGATGACTCAAAAATAAATGGTACTTTATGGTCGCTTCACTTAAAAGCTACTATGATGAAAGTTAGTGATCCTATTATGTTTGGTCACGCTGTAAAAGTTTTCTTTAAAGATGTTTTTGCAAAATATGGCTCAGATCTCTTAGCTATTGGTTACAATGCAAACATGGGTCTAGGAGACCTATATAAAAAGTTAGAAAACTCACCTAAAAAAGATGAGATTATAGCTGCAATAGAAGCAACTTATAGCACTCAGCCAGCTCTAGCTATGGTTGACTCTGATAAAGGCATCACAAACCTACATGCATCAAATGACATAATCATAGATGCTTCAATGCCTGTTGTGATTCGTGATGGTGGTAAGATGTGGAACAAAGATGGTAAAACGCAAGAGTGTGTATCAGTTATTCCTGATGCTTCTTATGCTGTATTTTTTAAGGCTATGGTTGATGACTGTGTTGCAAATGGTCAATATGATGTATCAACTATGGGTAATGTTGCAAATGTTGGACTTATGGCACAAAAAGCAGAAGAGTATGGTTCTCATCCAACTACAGTAGAGCTTACTGAATCTGGAACGGTTGAAGTTAAAGACGCAACTGGTGCTGTTTTAATGAGCCATGAGTGTGAAGCTGGAGATATCTACAGAATGTCTCGTGCTAAAGATATTCCAATAAAAGACTGGGTTCGTTTAGCAGTTGAGAGAGCAAGATTAACTGGCTCACCAGCAGTCTTTTGGTTAGATGAAAACCGAGCTCATGACGCAAACATGATCAAAAAAGTAAATGAGTACTTAAAAGATCATGATACAACTGGGCTAGAACTTCCTATAATGGATGTAAAATCTGCTACAAAATACACAAATGAAAGAGTTCGTAAAGGATTAGATACTATATCTGTAACTGGTAACGTTTTGCGTGACTACTTAACTGATATGTATCCAATCTTAGAATTAGGAACATCTGCTAAGATGCTCTCAATTGTTCCATTAATTGCTGGTGGTGGACTTTTTGAGACTGGTGCTGGTGGATCTGCTCCTAAGCATGTTGACCAATTCTTGGCTGAGGGACACTTAAGATGGGACTCTTTAGGTGAGTTTTTAGCTCTCGCTGAGTCTTTAAGATTTATTGCTCAAAAAAATGACTCTAATAAACTAGCAGTTGTTACTGCAGCACTTGATGTTGCTAACAACGCTTATCTTGATAATGACAAATCTCCATCTAGAAAGTGTGGAGAGCCAGATAATAAAGCTTCTCATTTTTTTGTGGCACAATATTGGGCAGATGCACTTGCCTCTCAAAAGGATGACACAGAATTAGCTGCTAAATTTGCTCCAATAGCAAAGGCATTAAAAGAAAATGAAGCTAAAATTATAGAAGAGTTACTCTCAGTTGAGGGCAAAGCTCAAGATATTGGTGGATATTATCATCCTGATGATGCAAAAGCTGAAGCTGCGATGAGACCATCAAAGACTCTAAATAGTATTATTAATTCGATATAATACAAAAAAAAGAGTAAAACCACTACGCATCAAATGAGCAAAAAAGCTTGTTTGATGCTATAGCGAAGATTTAAAGATTAAAGTATCTAATCTTTAATTTTTCACTATTTATATACCAAAAGGAGTATTATGAGAGGTAAAAGAGTAGCCATTGTAGGTGTTGGAAATGTCGGCTCATCCGTAGCTTATTCTTTGGCAATGACTGGTTCTTGTCATGAAGTTATTATAAGAGCAAATGATGTAAACAAGGCAAGAGGAAAAGCATTAGATCTCTCTCAAGCTGCTCAAGCTGCTAGAAAACACACAGTCATTTCTGTAGCTGAAACATTAGAAGATGTAAAAGATTGTGATGTTGTTGTAATTACAGCAGGTAGTCCAAGACTTCCTGGTATGAGCAGAGATGACTTGCTACTAAAAAATGCTCAAGTTATGAAAGATATTGTAAATGTTATTAAAGTTTCATCTCCAAATGCGGTTATTATTCCTGTCTCAAACCCTCTAGATGCAATGGTTTATGTGGCACTAAAAGAGACGGGTTGGGATAGAAGTAGAGTTATAGGAATGGCTGGAATTTTAGATAGTGCTAGAATGGCTCACTTTGTCTATGCAAAACTAGGATATGGAGCAGGGCAGATCAGATGTGCTGTTATGGGTGGTCATGGTGATGATATGGTTCCACTTCCTAGATTTTCAACTGTAGCAGGAATCCCCCTTACAGATCTATTAACTTGGGATGAGATAAATGAGATCGTTGAAAAAACTAAAAAAGGTGGAGCTGAAATAGTTGAGCTTCTTCAAGATGGAAGTGCTTACTATGCACCAGCAAAATCAACTGCTCTTATGGTTGAGGCAGTTTTAACTGATACAAAGCAGATATATCCATGCGCAGTAATGCTAAAAGGCGAGTACGGCTATAGTGATGTTGTAAGTGGAGTTCCTGTTATGATTGGAGCTAGAGGAGTTGAAAAGGTTATAGAGGCTAACCTTAATGATGATCAAGATAGAAAGTTCGCAAAGTCTGTAGGAAGTGTTAAGGAGCTTATAGATGCTCTTTATACTAACAAGTTTTATACTAAATAATATTAGAGTCATTTTTGTGACTCTTTTCTCTTACAAAATCTCCCCTCTCATTTGTTTTATTATAAGTTATAAAAATACATTTAATGGATTTTTTTCAAAGCTAAATCGTGATAGTATAAACAATATAAAATCAAAACAAAATTATTAAACAAAAAGATAGACTGAAAATAAAAGGAAAAGATAATGGTAGGTAGAAAAGTAGGTATAGTCGGAGCTGGCTCAGTTGGAGCTACAGCGGCTTATAGCTTAACTATGACTGGAAGATGCCATGAAGTTATACTTTATGATATTCAAAGTGATATAACAATTGGAAAAGCTATAGATATTGGACAATCTACAAGCTACTCCCCAAGAGGAACTATAGTAACAGCAGCACTAGATCCAAGCCAAATGAAAGATTGTGACATCATAGTTATTACTGCAGGAGTACCACGAAAAGGTGATATGACTAGAGCAGACTTACTTTTAATTAATGCAAAGATCATGAAAGAGGTAGTTTCTAATGTTATGAAGTACTCTCCAAATGCCATAATTCTTTGTGTCTCAAATCCTTTAGATATTATGACCTATGTTATTCACAAGATGACCAATTGGGATAGAAGTAGAATTATAGGCATGGCAGGAGCACTAGATGGTGCTAGAATGGCTTATGAAATACATAAAAAAGTAGGTTTCGGATCTGGACAAGTTAAAGGAATGCTTATCGGTGATCATGGTCAAAATATGATACCAATGCCTGAGATCTCTTCTGTTGGTGGTGTTCCACTAGAACAAATTGTTACAAAAAGGGACATGGAAGAGATCATAGCTAGAACAAAAGAGGGTGGTGCGCAAATAGTTAAGCATCTTGGAACTTCTGCTTATTATGCACCTGGCCGTGCAGTTGCGGTTATGGTTGAAGCGATGCTTGATGATTCTAAAATAGTTATTCCTTCTTCAGTTCTTCTTGATGGAGAGTATGGGTATAGTGATGTTTGTGTTGGTGTTCCTGTGATTTTAGGTGGCAGGGGAGTTGAAAAAATCATCGAACTAGATCTAGATGAAGAGACAAAGGAAAAGTTTAAAATTTCAGTTGACTCTATAAAAGAAGGTATAGAGATTTTAGAAAAAAACAATTTTTTTGTGTAGAAACTACACCTTTTGACTCCAATTAAGAGTTTAAAGTGTGTATATTCTACACATTTTTCTATATGTTTTAAAAATTATATTGATAATTACCTCTATTATAAAAAGAGTGCTAAACTATGCTTCATATATATTTTAGTCTAATTAAAGAAAATGAGGGAATCAATAAATGCGCGAAATTGCATATAAAGAAATAGTAAAAAATGTCAGAGATATCATAATATATTCTGCTTCTAACCTGCCTCAAGATGCCCTACAAGCCATGAAAAAAGCCTATGAAAATGAAAAAAGTCCTGTAAGTAAAGAAGTTTTAAAACAATTGTTAGACAATGCAGATATTGCAAGTAGTGAAGCTCGTCCACTATGTCAAGATACTGGTCTTGCAGTTTTCTTTGTAAAACTTGGTGCTGATGTAAGAGTTGTTGGAGGTCTTTTAAAGGACGCTATCAATGAAGGTACGGAGAATGGCTATATAGATGGCTACTTAAGAGCATCAACTTGTCATCCATTCACTCGTGCAAATAATAAAGACACTATTGGTTACAACTTGCCTGCAATAATTCATCTTGATATTGTAGAAGGTGATAAGATAGAGATAGAGTACGCTGCAAAAGGTGGTGGAAGTGAAAATGTATCTCGTGCTAGAGTTTTTCCTCCAGCTGCTGGAAAGCAAGGAGTCATAGACTATGTAAGAGAGTGCATCTCTGATGCAGGTCCAAATCCTTGTCCTCCACTAACTGTTGGAGTGGGAATAGGCGGAACATTTGAAAAAGCTGTTATTAGTTCAAAACACGCTCTTTTTCGTGACATTGGTTCGGTAAATGAAGATCCAGAGATGGCTGAACTTGAAGACGAGATCAAAAAAGAGCTAAATAAACTAGGTATTGGAACTATGGGAATGGGTGGAACTGAGACGGTTTTAGCTGTACACATAGAGGCAAACTCTTGTCATATCGCATCACTTCCTGTTTCTGTAAATGTTCAGTGTCATAGTTCACGACATACGCATATCACTATATAAAGGTTATAAAAATGAGTAAAACATATCATTTAACAACTCCACTAAACGATGAAACAGTTTCAAAACTGCACAGTGGTGATATCGTATATATAAGTGGCACAATCTATACAGCAAGAGATGCTGCGCACAAAAGACTTGTAGATCTACTAGATGAGGGTAAAGAGCTTCCTTTTGACATTAAAGGTTCGATCATTTACTTTGTTGGACCAACTCCTCCAAAACCAGGAGATCCAATCGGAAGTGCCGGACCTACAACATCTTACAGAATGGACTCTTACTCTCCAAGGCTTATAGCTGAGGGTTTAAAAGGGATGATTGGCAAGGGTAAACGAAATGAAGCAGTTACTGATGCTTGTCAAAAACATAAGGCTATCTACTTTGGTGCTACTGGCGGAGCTGGAGCACTTTTAGGTAAGCAGATAAAGAGTGCAGAAGTTATAGCTTATGAAGAGCTAGGACCTGAAGCGGTTAGAAAACTAGAAGTAGTTGACTTTCCTGTAACTGTAATCAATGACACTTACGGCGAGGATCTATATAAAATAGGTCGAGCGCAATACGAAGTTAAATAGTTTTATTTTAAAATAAGGAGAATAAATGAATATACATGAATATCAAGCGAAACAGATCTTCAAGAAGTATGGAGTACCTGCACCAAAAGGTATTATGGTAGAGAGTGTTAAAGAAGCAGTTACTGCTGCTGAGCAACTAGGTGGACCTATATGGGTTGTTAAAGCTCAGATCCATGCTGGTGGGCGTGGTTTAGGTGGAGGGGTAAAACTTGCTAAGTCTTTAGAAGAAGTTGAAGCTTTCTCTAAAGAAATTCTTGGAATGACTTTAGTTACTCACCAAACTGGTCCTGAGGGTAAACTCGTTAGAAAACTCTACATTGAAGATGGTGCAGATATTCAGTCTGAGCTATATCTTTCTGTTGTTCTTGATCGTGCATCTGAAATGCCTCTTATTATGGCATCTACTGAGGGTGGAATGAATATTGAAGATGTTGCTGAGAAGACACCTGAGAAAATTGTAACAATTCCTGTAGATCCAGCAATAGGTTTTCAAAGTTTTCATGGTCGTGAGTTAGCATTTGGTCTTGGTCTTACAGACATAGATGAACAAAAAAATATAATTAAGTTTGCACATAAGCTTTTCAAACTCTATATGGAAACTGATGCTGAGATGATTGAAATCAATCCACTTGTTAAAACTGCTAAGGGTGATTTTATAGCACTTGATGGAAAAATGGGATTTGATAATTCAGCTCTTGGTCGTCAACCAGAGATCGCAGCAATGCGTGATATCACTGAGGAAGATGCAGATGAGAGAGAAGCTGCTCAATATGGTCTCTCTTATGTAGCACTTGATGGTGAGATTGGTTGTATGGTAAATGGTGCTGGTCTTGCTATGGGTACTATGGATACGATCAATTATATGGGTGGAACTCCTGCTAACTTCCTTGATGTTGGTGGTAGTGCAAATGCTGAGACCGTTGCTAAAGGTTTTGAGATTATTCTTAAAAACCCAAAAGTAAAAGCTATATTTGTAAATATCTTTGGCGGGATCGTTCGTTGTGATCGCATAGCTAATGGTATTATAGAAGCAACTAAAATCACTGATGTTAATGTCCCTGTAATTGTGCGTCTTGATGGAACTAATGCTCCTGAGGCTGCAAAAATTCTTAAAAATGCAAATATTCATAACTTAATTGTTGGTAACGACTTAGGTGATGGTGCTGCAAAAGCAGTAGCTGCAGCAAAACAAGCATAGGAGAATAATTAATGTCAATTTTAGTAAATAAAGATACAAAAGTAATCGTTCAAGGTTTTACAGGAAAAGAGGGTTCGTTTCATGCTGAGCAGTGTTTAGCATATGGTACGAAAATAGTTGGTGGAGTTACACCAACTAAAGGTGGACAAGAGCATCTAGGTAAACCAGTGTTTAACACTGTAAAACAAGCTATAAAAGCAACAGGTGCTACAGTTTCTATGATCTTTGTTCCACCTGCATTTGTTGCAGATGCTGTAATGGAAGCTGCTGAGGCTGGGATTGAACTTGCTGTAATTATTACAGAAGGTGCTCCAGTTAAAGATATGCAAATGGCTAAAGCTCATGCAACTAAGCACGGGATGAAAACTATAGGGCCAAACTGTCCTGGTATCATCACAGCAGAAGAGTGTAAGATTGGAATTATGCCTGGTATGATTTTCAAAAAAGGTAATGTAGGACTTATCTCAAAGTCTGGTACATTGACTTATGAGGGTGCAAACCAAGTATGTAAGGAAGGTTTTGGTATAAGTACTGCAGTTGGTATTGGTGGAGATCCAATAATTGGTCTATCATATAACCAAATACTTCCAATGTTTGAAGCAGATCCAGATACTCACGCGATTGTTATGATTGGTGAAATTGGTGGAGATCTTGAGATCCAAGCTGCTAAACTAATTAAAGAACAAATCACTAAGCCAGTTGTTGCTTTTATAGCGGGTCAAACTGCTCCAAAAGGCAAAACAATGGGTCATGCAGGTGCTATAGTTAGTGGAAGTGCTGGTACTGCAAAAGAGAAAATGGACGCACTTGAAGCTGCTGGCGTAAAAGTTGTAGTTTCTCCTGCTGATATTGGAAAAGCAATTGCAGAGGTTTTATCTAAATAACCTTAGTTTGTGTGAGTCTTGATGTGTAACAAAAGGTTACTTTATCAAAATGCTATTAGCACAATTTAGTTTAAAGTTATAAAAACTTAGATAATCTATAAAGAATAATGTGTAAATTAAATTTACATTAAAAAAAGAGGAGAATAAATGGGAACTTTTAAGACAGAAAACCCAGGTAATCAACCTGTATGGGTAAATACAAGCAACTGTAAAGCATGCGATATTTGTGTATCTGTTTGTCCAACAGGCGTACTTGGAATGAAATACGAATCTACTTCGACACTAGGCGCTATGATTTCTGTTAATAATCCAGAATCTTGTATTGGATGCGTTGAGTGTGAACTTAGCTGTCCTGACTTTGCTATATATGTAGCAGATAGACAAGAGTATAAAGCAGCTGGGTTTAGTTTCGCTAAGATAACTGATGAAGCTAAAGAACGTCAAGCTGCTATTGTCGCAAACAATTATATGTCACTTAGTGAACAAGGAGTTAAATAATGGCAACTAGAGAAGTAATATCTACAGGAAATGAATTAGCTGCTATGGCAGCTGTTGATGCGGGCTGTATGTTTTTTGGTGGTTATCCTTTAACACCGTCAAGTGAAGTAATGCATGTTATCTCTGACCTTTTACCAAAAAAGGGTGGAGTAGCAATCCAAATGGAAGATGAAATTGCTGGTATTTGTGCAGTAATCGGTGCTGCTATGGTTGGTCAGCGCGCACTAACTGCAACTTCAGGACCAGGAATGAGTTTAAAAGCTGAACAATTAGGACTTGCTCAAATGACAGAAGTACCTTTAGTCTGTGTAAATGTTATGCGTGGTGGTCCATCAACTGGTCTTCCAACTCGTGTATCTCAAGGTGACATCCTTCAAGCTAAAAACCCATCACATGGTGATTATAAATCAATTACACTATGTGCTGGATCATTAGCTGAGTGTTATACTGAAGTTGTAAGAGCTTTCAATTTAGCAGATAGATTTATGCAACCAGTTATCGTTTTACTAGATGAGACTATTGGTCATATGCATGGAAAAGCTGATATCCCAACTGCAGAGGATGTTGAAGCTGGAATTGTGCCAAGAAAAAGATTTGATGGTCCGGCAGAAGAGTATTTTCCATATGGTGTTGGGCATGATGAGCCAGCGGTCCTTAACCCAATGTATGAAGGTTATAGATACCACTTCACAGGACTTCATCATGATAAAAATGGTTATCCTACTGAAGAGATCGAGACTTGTAGAAAACTAATCCAAAGATTAGAAGATAAAGTAGCTCTTCATGAAGATGAAGTTGAGTCATATGAAGAATTTATGATGGATGATGCTGAAGTGATGATTATTGCTTATGGTTCTGTATCACTTGCTGCTAAAGAGTCAATTAGACACTTAAGAAAAGAGGGTATTAAAGCTGGGCTATTTAGACCAATCACTATTTGGCCTTCTCCAGCAGTAAAAATCAAAGAGCATACTGATAAAATCGAAAAAGTTTTAGTTGTTGAGTTAAATATTGGTCAATACCATAGTGAGATTCAAAGAGCAGCTGCAAGACTTGATATTGATGGGCTTTTTAAAGTTAATGGAAGACCAATATCTCCACATGAAATTGTTAGCAAAGTAAAGGAGTTATAAGATGGCGTTTAATTATGATAAATATTTAAGACTTGAAAAGATGCCAACATTATGGTGTTGGGGTTGTGGTGATGGTGTTATTCTTAAAGCATTCGTTAGAGCAATTGAAAAAATCGGTATATCTCAAGATGATGTATGTGTAGTATCAGGAATAGGGTGCTCAGGAAGATTCTCTTCTTATGTTGACTTTAACACAGTTCACACAACTCATGGTAGAACTATTGCTTATGCGACAGGAATCAAACTTGCTCGTCCTGATAAAATGGTTGTATGTGTTGCTGGAGATGGCGATGCTCTTGCTATTGGTGGTAACCATACTATTCATGGCTGTAGAAGAAACATTGACTTAACTATGATAATTATCAACAATTTTATCTATGGTTTAACAAACTCACAAACTTCTCCAACTACACCAAAAGGTATGTGGACAGTTTCACAAAAAGCAGGAAACATAGATCCTACTTTTGATACTTGTAAACTTGCAATCGCCGCAGGAGCTTCATTTGTTGCTCGTGAGAGTATGCTAGATCCTAAGAAACTTGAAAAAGCATTGATTAAAGCTATGCAACATAAAGGTTTTTCAATGATGGAAGTACTTTCTAACTGTCATATTAACCTTGGTAGAAAAAATAAAATGGTCTCTGCTATGGAAAACCTTGAGTGGATCGATAGTATTACTGCTCCTAAGAAAAAATTTGACGCGATGACCCCAGAAGAACAACTTAATATTCTTCCTACTGGTATCTTAAAAGAAGATCTAGAGGCTGATGAATATTGTGACATGTATGCTGAGATCCAAAAAGTACATCAGGGTGAGAGAAAAACAATCACTCAAGATGACTTTGCTAAAAAAATATAAGGAGACACAATGAGTAAAACATTAATGAGATTTACAGGCGTTGGTGGACAAGGTGTTCTTCTTGCTGGTGAGATTTTTGCAGCTGCAAAAATTAAAACTGGTGGTCATGGACTAAAAACTGCAACATATACATCACAAGTTCGTGGTGGACCTACTGTTGTTGATATTCAACTTGACGATGAAGAGATTTATTACCCATATGCAAATGATGGAGAGATAGGTTTTATGCTTTCAGTTGCACAGAAGAGTTATATTCTCTTTAAAGATGGTGTTCAACCAGGTGGAACAATAGTAGTTGATCCAAATCTTGTTCATCCAACTGATGAGGATAGAAAAACTTGGAAGATATATGAGATTCCTATCATTACAATTGCTAAAGAAGAGGTTGGTAATGTTATTACTCAATCTGTTGTAGCACTTGCAATTGCAAATACTATGATGAATGCTATAGATAAAAATACCCTTATAGATACGATGCTCTCAAAAGTTCCTGCTAAAGTTCATGAGGTAAATAAAAAGGCATATGAACTTGGTGAAAAATATGCTAAAGAAGCTATGAGTAAATGATTATTGTTAGAGATATTTCAAGATAGCTGAAATATCCTTATATTCAAAAAAAGACAATCTTAGAAGTAGGATTGTCTTTTTTTAGGACTCAAGCTAATATTAATTAGTATTAGATTAGCGATACTTTGAGTTGTAGATCTAATACTAGTGAATATTAATTTAATAACTTCTTTCATTTTTACTTTTCATATTATAAAATATTACATCTTTATACTTTCCCAAAAAAACTCAACATGTTTTTCAAACTGGGTTGATAATATATTTGCAGAGTTGTTATCAAACCTCATTAGTGTCACTTGAAGTCTTATGTAGAATAGGGTGGATAAAAACTCATACGATATCATCATTGGATCTTGAGATCTTATAAGTGAGTTTTGCATCATAATAAAAAAAGCTTCCGAGAGCATCTTTACATTCTTATCATGAAATTCGCTCATAAACTGCTCTCTAAGCTCTTTGTTGGCAAAAAGCTCTATCATGAGTAACCTGAACATATTTTCGTTGTTTTTATCAAAAGTAAGGAGCTTATACTGCATCACAAAGTTTTGTAAAAAAACTTTACCTTTTAAGGCTGACTCTTTTATATCTAGCTCTTCTTTTGTAAAAGGGGAGCTAAAAATACCTTTAGCTACTTCTAAAAAAATATCTTCCTTATTCTTGTAATGATTATATATTGCACTCTCTCTAATACCAACTTCTTTAGCTATTTTTCTCATACTTGTAGCTCTATAACCAAACTCTGAGAATAGGGTGGTTGATACTTTTAGTATCTTATCTTTAGTTGAGTTTTTCTTTACTACGCTCGTGTTTTGGGGCATTTTTAAACCTTTTTATTATTCTATGAACAAGTGTTAATCTAAGTAAAAGTATATATGAACAAGTGTTAATGTAAGCTTAGAGATAAGAGAACGACTGTTCATATATTAGCTAGACCAAAAGAACGATCGTTCATATAGTTTAAAAACTGATTTAAAGGAAGTTTTTTGTAGTATTTCACAGGTACAGCAGATAGTTACTTGTATACTAGATATGCAAGAGGAAAGTCCGAGCTGCTATAAGACAGTGCTCCATTTAACTAATGGCCGTAGTAATACGAGGGAAAGTGCAACAGAGAATAGACAACTACTTATTTGTCGCATATCTGAACAAAGTCCAGATATGCTTTCGCTAGTCGCTATGACACTAAAGTACAAAAATGCTTTCGGCATTTTCACCTAAAGTGGACATATCGATGTGTGAGCAATAGTAGTTACGGTGAAAGGGCGGTGTAAGAGACCACCAGTCTTTATGGCAACATAGAGAGCTTGTAAACCCAGCATGGCAGTAAGAAACAGATGGTCAGCGTCTTATATAGCTACTGTTTCGCTAGAAGTGCTACGCGAGTAGCAAAGTAGATTAATTACTATCAACACAAAACTCGGCTTACGCTGTACCTAATAACAAGCAATAGACAAGACATACTAACTAGTATTAACTTTCAAGAGAATTTACATTATGTTAACCAATAGGTATAGCAACCAAATTAAGTATAAATAATAGTCTTATCGTTTATCTATTGGTTAGCATATTGCATACAATCAATTAAAATGGAGAAAAATATGAATGAAAGAAAAAAACAACTCATTACTGATATACAAAACCTTTTAAACTCTTATAATACTGATAACACTACATCCATCAACCCTAGTCTATTAGAATTTATGGATGAAAATACTCTTATTAGTATTATAGATTCTCTTTTAAATCAAAAAGAAAATCTAATTAAAGCTGATGAAGAGTGGCTTGAGAAGTTTAAAAAATATGATAATTAGTTTTTGTAAGCAATTAACGTAAATTAATTGAATATTTAAAAATGTTTTTTTAATCCTCTTTAGCCCCCTATTTCTAAGCTTTTTAAACTTATTTGTTTTTTTTAAATGTCAATTGTGCTTCATTTGTTACTAAAAAGTATGTATAATATTATTAATTTAAAACAATAAGGGACACAATATGGCAAATATTGACTTAGTTCAGTTAACTGGACAAACAAAAAAACTTACCGCGATGATAGTTGAAGATGAAAAAGTAACAAATGAGTTGCTAAGTTCTACTTTTAAAAATTTCTTTTCTGATGTATATTCTTGTTTTGATGGTGAAGAAGCATTAAAGACATACAACAAAATAAAACCTGATGTTGTTTTTGTTGACATTGTTATGGCTGGAATGGATGGTATTGAACTATCAAGAAAAATCCGTCAAATTAACCCTACTCAAATTATTATAGTTATCTCAGCAAGTAATGATATAGAGAAAATCTCTGAATCTATAGAGGTTGGAGTAAATAGTTTTATTCAAAAACCAATAGATACTAAAAAGATTATTGAGCTCTTAACTAGCGTTGTTGCTATGGTTTCTAAAAAAAGAAAGATTGAGACTAAAACATTTTCTATCTCTCTTCCATTAGATCTTTACGACTTAGTAAATGACAATGCAAAAGCAGAAAGTATTTCTAAAAATGCAGTTATTATTAGAGCATTAAGAGGTTTTTACGAATAATATATAAACTTTTACCGAGCCGACGAAATTTAAGGTTTTTTTAACGAATCACTTTATATAATTTCGGCTCGGTTTTTAAATCGTCTTTAAGTGGCCCCATCGTCTAGCGGTCAGGATCCATGGTTTTCATCCATGTTACAGGAGTTCAATTCTCCTTGGGGTCACCACTTTCTCTTCAAACTCCCCTACTTTAATTATATTTATATTTGATTCATTCTTGATATTAAAATTAACCCAATATATGAAAAGTTATATCTCACATTAGTGTAAATTATGCTATTATGAACTAATATTAAGACTAGGAAATTTATGTCATTTAACACACTTGGGTTATCAACTCCATTATTAAAAGCTATTAAAGAGCAAGGTTACACAGAGCCTACTCCAATTCAAAAACAATCTATCCCTGTAATATTAGATAGAAAAGATATACTTGCCGGTGCACAAACTGGAACAGGTAAAACAGCGGGATTTACTCTTCCGATATTAGAACTTCTAAGCCGTTCAAAACCAAAAGACAAGCCTCATCATGTAAAAGTACTAATACTTACTCCTACAAGAGAACTAGCAGCGCAAGTTGGCGAGAGCGTAGCACTCTATGGAAAGTTTCTACCATTTAAATCATGTGTAATTTTTGGCGGTGTAAAAATAAACCCTCAGATCTCACAACTTCGCAAAGGTATGGACATTGTCGTAGCAACTCCTGGACGACTTTTGGATCATTTAAGCCAAAAGACAATAGATCTCTCTAAGGTAGATTTTTTAGTTTTAGATGAAGCAGACAGAATGTTAGATATGGGTTTCATTAACGATATAAGAAAGATTTTAGAAGTCTTACCTAAGCAGAGACAAAACCTGCTCTTCTCAGCTACATATTCAGATGAGATAAAAAAACTCTCAGATAGACTTCTAAACTCTCCAACTCTTATAGAAGTTGCACAAAGAAATACTGCATCTGAGATCGTTAAACAAGCAGTTTACCCAGTAGATAAAGGTAGAAAACGAGAACTTCTAACGCATCTTATAAAAGAAGGTGACTGGAAGCAAGTTTTAGTCTTTAGTAGAACTAAGCATGGCGCAAACCGCTTAGCTGGGCAGTTAGAGTCAGATGGCATAACAGCAGTCGCAATACATGGAAACAAAAGTCAAAACGCTAGAACAAAAGCTTTGTCTGACTTTAAAAAAGGTGAGGTACGGGTTCTCGTAGCTACTGATATTGCAGCTCGTGGAATCGACATAGATCATCTCCCTCATGTAGTTAACTTTGAACTTCCAAATGTAAGTGAAGATTATGTTCATCGTATTGGTAGAACTGGTCGTGCTGGAAATAAAGGTGAAGCTATCTCACTTGTTTGTATAGATGAAGACGAGTACTTAGCAAATATTGAAAAACTTATAAAAAAAGACATTCCTAAAGTATGGCTAAAAGGCTTCAAACCAGATCCATCAATAAAAGCAGAACCTATTAATCAAGGTGGCGGAGGAAGAGGTCGTGGCGGAAACTCAAGAAGTAGACCGAGAAATAAAGCTGCACAAAATACGGCTAAATCGAAAAATGCTTCAGGTAGAAGAAGATAAATTAACAAATCAGCATTTAACTTAAGATTTGTTAGAATCATAAAAATTATTTTTAGGAAATTTCATGTTAAGATTTGCACCTAGTCCAACTGGTGATATGCACATAGGGAACTTACGAGTCGCCCTATTTAACTATATTGTCTCACAACAAAAAAAAGAAGATCTAATAGTTCGCATTGAAGATACAGACAAAGAGAGAAATATTGAGGGAAAAGATCAAGAGATACTAGGTATCTTAGAACTTTTTGGCATCACCTACTCTCAAGTTATGTATCAGAGCGAAAATTACCGCTTTCACTCTGCTATGGCTTTGCAACTCATACATGACAAAAAAGCATTTAGCTGCTTTTGCTCTCCTGAGTGGCTTGAAAAAAAACGAGAAGAGGCGAAAGAGAACAAGGAAGCCTATAGATACGATGATGCTTGTAGAAATCTACCCGATGAGCTAGTTATCGACAATCTAAACCCTTTTACTATCAGACTAGCAAGACCATCGAATACTATAATTATAGATGATCTAATAAAAGGAAGTGTAAGTTTTGAACCTGATGCAGTAGATAGTTTTATCATTATGCGTCAAGATAAGACTCCAACTTACAACTTTGCTTGTGCAGTAGATGATATGCTTAGTGACATCTCTTTGGTTATTCGTGGTGAAGATCATATGAGTAACACTCCAAAACAAGATCATATACGAAAATCTTTAGGTTATGAGAAAAATGTCCAATACGCACATTTACCTATCATATTAAATGATATTGGTAAAAAAATGAGCAAAAGAGATGATGCTTCTAGTGTAAAATGGCTTTTAGAAGAGGGTTTTATTCCAAGTGCTATTTCAAATTATTTAATATTAATCGGAAACAAGCCTCCCTGTGAGATCTTTGACCTAAAAGATGCTTTGGAGTGGTTTGATCTAGAAAATATCTCAAAGTCCCCTGCTCGCTTTAGTATAGATCTATTAAGACATATAAACAAAGAACATCTAAAGAAGATGGATGCAACTGAACTATCAAGATATGTAGGCTTTGCAGATGCAAATATTGGTGAACTTGCAAAGATTTACCTAGAAGAGGCATCAACTACAAAAGAGTTAAAATCTAAAATAACTGCTATTTTTGCTCCAAAAGAGATACCACAAGAATTTAGTGACTCTGCAATAGTTTTAGTCAAAACTATTAAAGAAGCACCCCACTTTGAAGAATATGACGAGTTTAAAAACTATGTTATGAAAACTTCACAACTTAAGGGTAAAAACTTTTTCAAACCGCTTAGAATTTTACTAACGGGTAAAGAAAATGGTCCAGATCTTGCTTTGGTTTATAAATATTTGAAAAATTATTTAGGAGAGATTATTAAATGAGTGTATTAATAGAAATTATCCAAGGTTTAGGCTCTATTATTGTTAGTCTTATTACGATATATATTTGGGTTATTATCATAACTGCACTTTTGAGTTTTGTAAATCCAGATCCATATAATCCAATAGTACAGTTTTTAAACAGAATAACGCAACCAGCTTATAGATTTGTTAGAAGATTTATAAGAACTCATTTTAATGGCATTGATCTAGCTCCACTTATCATAGTCATAGCCTTGCAAGTTCTAATAGTTTTACTATCTGCCCTACTTCGTTCTTTTTAGTCAATGTTTAAGCTCTTTTTACTACTTTTCATATCAGCATCTCTAAGTGCTGATATAACACTTCAAGATATAGAATCAAAACCAGCTAGCCGAATGAAAAACTTTATGATTTGGCAGTTTTTAAAACAAGACATAACTCCCAAAGAAGCAGATCTTGCATACTCTTTAGTTGAGGGCAATAGTTATAAAATATATAGGGAATATATTAAAAAAACTGACAACAAAGATATAAAAAAAAGAATCTCGTGCCAACAAGAAAAAAATCTTCTTAAAATTGAAGATGAAGAGTGTCTAAACCTTGCTTTTTCTCTTTACAAAACTCTTCCTATGACAAAGGAACAAAGAGAAGAATTAGCTTTGAAAATAAAAGAAGAATCTAAAAAAAATCTTTTAAAAATTCAGAGTGAGCCATATACACAAGAAGCTTATGAAAAATATGATGCTACTACGATTCTTACTAACTTTATAAGTACAACAAAAAAACATAGAAGAGAAAATTTAAACATCTATCTTGATGAGGCTTTTATAAACTCTCTTGAGGGTTCATGGAAAATATCACAGTTTGTAGATATAGTTTTACATGATGAAAATCTAGATAAGTTAAAACAATCACTTTTAAAGTTAAGAGGTGATACTCTAGACTCTAAAACAAACTTTCATCTCGCTCTTAACCATCTCTTGCATCAAAACAAGAACGAAGCGATATCCTTTTTCGAACTCTCAATGAAAAAAGCTAAACATAGAATAGACGTAGACAAAAATTACTTCTGGATCTACAAAGTGAGCAAAGATAGTAATTACTTAAATGAGCTACTAAAGAGTAGCGATATAAATATCTATACTCTTTATGCACATGAGATGCAAAACAAAGAAGTAGATAACTATTTTAGTGCAGTTGAAACTAATGATCTTGTATCTCAAAGAGATCTCAAAGATCCTTTTGAATGGAGCACTATCTTACAAGAGATAAGAGAATCACCACAAGATAAGCTTTATGAGTTATCACAAGAATATATGAACCAAGAGATGATACCAGTCCAAACCATGATACTTGAGAGAGCTTATAGCTATAAGATGCATGGATTTGTTATGCCATATAGTAACTACTTAAGAGATGTAGAAAATGATGATAAAGCTCTCATCTATGCGATAATGCGTCAAGAGAGTAATTTTATACCATCAGCCTTGTCTCGCTCTTATGCTTTAGGTTTGATGCAAATTATGCCTTTTTTGACAGATGATCTCTCAAAAAGGGTTAAAGATCCAGTAGGGAGTTATGAAGATATGTTTATCCCTAAAAACAACATAAACTACGCTCTAAAACATCTTGCTTGGATGAAGAAATCTCTATACCACCCTCTTTTTATGGCTTATGCTTACAATGGTGGAATGGGTTTTTTAAGAAGACATCTTGAAGGTGGAACTTTTAGCAACTCAGAATATGAGCCATATCTTAGTATGGAACTTATGGCAAATAACGAGAGCAGAGAGTATGGTAAAAAAGTCTTAGCAAACTATGTAATGTATAAGAAAGTCTTAGGAGAAGATGTTTCCATTATTCATCTTTTTGATAGACTAAAACATCCGAGTGAGACTGATCGGTTTCGAGAACAAGGTTAAGCTTATTTTCACTCTCTTGCTTAAATGCCACAAGATAGTATAAAGTCCACTCATTTCTAACCAATGTAAGATGCGAAAATCTATTATTTGCTTCTAGTTTTTTTATCTTTATTGGTAGTTTAGAGTTTAGCCTCATTGTAAGCTCTATATCGTCAAGTTTTTTTGGATCAAACATCTCTTTTTTGTCTTTTAAATAGAGATAGACATAAAAATACTCATCATTTGTAAATACTTTAGGGTAGACTTTATTTAGGTAGATTGTAGTTACTATCCCATCTATATTTTGTAACATTTTTATCTTTGAACTTTGTAGATTCGCAGCACTTAATTCTTGATCTTCTTGCATATTGAACTTATCAAAGGCATTTTTATCAGCACAAGCCGTAAAAAGTGTAAAAAATGCAAAAAGGCTCAAAATTGATACTATATATTTCATACTATTTCCTAATGATTTTTAAAGAATTATAGCTTATTAAACAAGCTTTTAAAGACTATTTTGTATAATCACTTAAAATTTAAATATAAAAGATATAACTTGAAAAAAAGATTAGCAGTTGCATTTACAGGACCATCAAACAGTGGAAAAACTACACTTATTTTAAAAGTAGCAAGAAAGCTCATACATGAGCAAGGCAAAAAAGTAGCTATTATCAAGCATGATCCAAGCGATAAGGCTCGTTTTGATGTTGAGGGAAAAGATAGCTACAAGTTCTCGGACACTGGTGCTGAAGTTATTGTAACATCTCCGACAAGAACTACATACTTCTCAAAAGAAAACAAAGATTTAGATGAGATGATTAGACTCTTTGATGATTTTGATATTTTACTTGTGGAGGGTTTAAAGAACCTTCCCCTCCCACGCATAAGTATCTTTAGAGATTCATTAGATAGTGATTATTTTCCTTACATGGATGCTCTAGCTATTGATGATAGTATAGATACAAGTAAGTATGAGATACCAAAAGGTGTAGATGTTCTAGATCTAGATGAGTGTGAAGATGTGATATCTTGGATACTCAAAAATGCAAAGGAAGTATAGATGACAGATATATTTGAAGCGATTCAGAAAACTGCAAAAAGAATTAAAAAAGCCATAGATGTAAAAGATATAGGCTATTCACAACAAGCTAATAGCTCTGGAGAGACTCAACTTCAGCTTGATATTCAGTGCGATATGATTATTGAAGAGGAGTTCTCACAGGTTCCTTCTATCCATACAATAGCGAGTGAAGAGAAAGAAAAAGAGATGCTGCTAAATGAAAATGGAAAGTATTTTATAGCTTATGATCCCCTTGATGGCTCATCTTTAGTTGATGTAAACTTGAGTGTTGGATCTATCTTTGGGATCTATGAAGGTGCATTTGAAGCTAAAAAAATGGTAGCTTCTTGTTATGTTGTTTTTGGTCCTAGAGTTGAGATGGTCTTTGCTCACAACAAGACAAAACTACATCTACTTCAAGGTGAGGACTGGGTTTTTGTAAAAGAGATTCGTTTACAAGATAAGGGAAATCTAAACGCACCTGGTGGAACTCAACAAAATTGGGAACCATATCACAAAGAGATGGTAGATAGTTTTTTTGCTGAGGGTTACAGACTAAGATATTCAGGTGGTATGGTTCCAGACTTGCACCAGATACTTCTAAAAGGTGGTGGACTTTTCTCTTACCCCAACACAAGTGACAGACCAAATGGTAAACTTCGTAAACTTTTTGAAGTTTTTCCTTTCGCTTTTGCCTTTAAAAAAGCTGGTGGAGAAGGTACTGATGGAGAGTTTGATCTTATGGCACTGGAGTGTACTGGTATACATGAGACATCACAATGTTTCTTTGGTTCAAAATATGAGATCGCAAGAGTAAAAGAAGTCTATGCAAACAACAGATAGTATGCAAGCCGATAAGTTCGAACTTTATCTTGATGAGATGATACAAAAAGTTCAGGATTGTCAAAAAGATAGAACCTTAGAATCTTGTAGTTTATGTGAAAAATACTTAGCTTGTGAACTAAGAACTGAATACATAAGTGCTGTTTACAACAGTATGTCAAAAGGTGAAACTGGCGGTTTTGAGTTTTAAAAACTCCAAGATGCTTAAAAAAATAGCTCAAAACAACAAAGTGTGAGAACCTTGTGTTTAGCAAAACGCAAGCACTTTTAGAATTGGGCTAGCCCAATGGGCTTTCTGCCGAAGAAAACCAACGCGCGCCCTGAAGGAAGTACCCTTGGGGTATTAGCGTAGCCAAAGGGACTTGTTCCTTTGGCGTGAGAAAATAAAATGAAGGATTTTCCTTTCATTTTAAGAATTAAAATTAAAGGAATATTATTTTGAATAAGTATATAACTACACCTATCTACTATGTTAATGGCGAAGCACATATTGGTCATGCTTATACAACTTTTATAGCAGACACCGTGGCTAGATATGAGAAGCTAAAGGGTAACAAGACTTACTTTTTAACTGGAACTGATGAACATGGTCAAAAGATAGAAGAGTCAGCACAAAAGAGTGGTAAACCTACTCAAGAGTTTGCAGATGAGATAAGTGCTACTTTTAAAAATCTTTGGGATGAGTTTGAAATAGATTATGATAAGTTTATTAGAACTACAGATGCAGATCATATGAAAGGCGTTCAGAAGGCTTTTGAAGTTATGCATGCTAAAGGCGATATTTATAAAGATTTTTATGAAGGTCACTACTGCGTTAGTTGTGAGACTTTTTTTCCTGAGACTCAACTCGTAGATGGAGAGTTCTGCCCTGATTGTGGTAAGCCTACAAATGTTGTAAAAGAAGAGAGTTACTTCTTCAGACTCTCAAAGTATGAAAATGCACTTCTTGAATATTACGAGCAAAATCCTGATTTTATACTCCCTCGTTCTCGTGCAAATGAAGTTAAAAACTTTGTAAAAGGCGGATTAAGAGATCTCTCTGTTACTCGTACTTCTTTTACTTGGGGCGTTCCTTTACCAGAATCTATGAATGATAAAGAGCATGTTATGTATGTTTGGCTAGATGCACTTATGAACTATGTAACTGCACTAGGTTATGGCAAAGATGATGCAAACATGGAGTTTTGGCCTGCTTCTATGCAACTAGTAGGTAAGGACATCTTGCGTTTTCATGCTATTTACTGGCCTGCGTTTCTTATGAGTTTAGACCTACCTCTTCCAAAACATATAGGTGCTCATGGTTGGTGGACTAGAGATGGTGAGAAGATGAGTAAGTCTAAGGGTAATGTTGTCTCTCCAAGAGAAGTTTCAAATGCTTATGGAGTTGAAAATCTTAGATACTTTATGCTTAGAGAAGTTCCTTTTGGTCAAGATGGAGATTTCTCTCAAAGAGCACTAATAGACAGAATAAACTCTGAGCTTAGTAACGATCTTGGAAACCTATTAAATCGCATCATAGGGATGAGTGGTAAGTATTCTGATTTTGAGATAGATAGTAAAGATGTGCAAAAATATCATACAAAAGAGCTTGATGCTATGAACGGGGCTCTTGCAAATCTTGATGAGTTTATGCAAAATATGCAGACTCATAGATACTTAGAAGAATTATGGAAACTCTTTGCTATAGGAAACAAAGCCATAGAAGAACATGCTCCATGGACTAAGATGAAAGAAGACAAGAGAGATGAAGCGCTAGCTACTGTGGCACTAGTTGCTAATATCTTGGCAAAAGCTTCTATCATGCTTAGTCCTGTTATGCCAAAGACAACTGAGACAATTGCAGATGCACTGAACTTTACTATAGATAATAGTAGCTATAACGAGTTTGTAATTGATAAAAAACTATTGAAACTATTTAATATCAAACAAGTTCCACCTCTCTTTCCTCGCGTTGAAGAGCCTTTAATGGCGGAAGCTCCTGAAGCTCAACCAAATAAGCCAGAAGAAGAGTCTAAAGAAGAAGTAGAGAGAGACAATCTTATAGAGATAGGTCAGTTTTTTGAAACTTCACTAAAAGTTGGACATATCATCGAAGCTGAGGAAGTTCCAAAGAGTAAAAAACTTCTAAAACTTCAAGTAGATCTAGGCGATAGTGATATTCGTCAAGTTGTGGCTGGTATCAAAGAGTTTTACTCAGCTGAGGATTTAGTTGGAACAGAGGTTTGTGTAGTTGCAAACTTAAAACCTGCAAAACTTATGGGTATGATCTCAGAGGGAATGCTTCTTGCTGCTAAGGATGAAGATGGTCTATGTTTAGTTAGACCTGAAAAACCTAAAAAAGCAGGAACACCGATTGGATGAGACTTGAAAACCTCTTGGCACTTACACATGGAGTGCTTATAAATGAGCCATGTGTAAGTAGTTTTGAAAACACTGTTTTTGATGCAAATAGAGTAAAAAGAGGAGATCTTTTTTTTGCCTACAAGCAAGAGGATATAGAAGTTGCTGTAAACAATGGTGCTTATGGGATTGTTTTTGACAAGTCAACAAGGGTAAGTGATAGTGAGATAGCTTGGATAAAAGTAGATGAGTTAGATGAGGCTATAAAAAGGCTTCTTCGTTTTAAACTTATTGAAAAAGAAGTAGTTGCTTATGAGTGCAATGAGGTTGTACTAAAGCTAGCTTTACAAGTCATAACACAAAATAATTTTTTAGTTATTCATGGAGATATGAGAAGTGTTTTTAAGTCTCTTTGGCAAGTACAAGAGAGAACTACTATACTCTTTTGCCCTACTCTAAACTCTAGAGATATCTTTACAAATATACGAAGTTTGTCCAAAAATACAAGAGCTTCCATAGAAATAATGGAGCAAACTCTTTTTGAGACCTCTTTTATATATGATAATGTTTTTTATGAGAGACAATTAATATCTCCTTTTTTTATTCCATACTTAGAAGAACTTCTGCATCTATTTAAGAGTTTAAAAGTAGATTTTAGACTTAGAAAGTTTACGCCAATAGATCATTTTCAAGCTGTATTTACAAATAAAAATTTTGAGATAAAAGAGTTTGGAACTAGTGATAAAGTGCTTATTTTTGAGCAAAACACAAGTATTATAGAGAGTGAAGTGAAATTTTTACACTTTAACGCACCTTGGGCAAAGATAATCATCATAATCCCAAACTCTCTTGATATTTCACAAGATGAGACTATCTTTAAATATAAACACCAAAACGAAATACTAGGTATTTTAAAGCAAAATAGTTTTCATTTTGCTCTGATTGTTGGAGTGGATAAAAGCATCTTAGAAAAAAAGACGCCCTACCACACTCAGTTAACTCTTTTTTAATTTATATTTTTCTTTATCTCAACGATAAAGTCACCTATATCATCATAGAGAGCCTGCAAGTCTTCTTCATGTTCTACTTCATCAGCTAAGATCTGAGAGACAATATCATAAGTAACTATATCTTTGTCTCTTGTTATATCTGCTAAGCTAGAGTAAACACTAATTGCGCACTGTTCACCTTTAATGGCTTGCTCTAAAACAGATAAGACACTTGGATCCTCCGGTGCTTCATAATCACAGTTGGAGTTTTTTGTCCATTCATTTGGATGAAGAATTGGTGTGCCACCAAGTTGTAAAATTCGGTCAGCTACCATTTCAGCATGACGTAACTCATCAGCGGCATGTTGAATAAGCTCAGCAACGGCAGCATCTTTCATAATGCCTTTTATTACTTTTGCTTCAACAAAGTACTGATAATATGCAAGCCACTCATCACAATAAGCTTTATTTAGTAGATTTACAACTTCTGTTGCTTCTATACCTTTGAGTATCGAAATTCCTCTTTTTGCCATAATTTACTCCTTGTTTATTTACATCTAAAAGACAATAGTAACATATCTAAATAAACTCTCTCTTTAGTGCATCTTTATTTATCTTACTTTTATCACTTTGCACGAGTGGGAGGGACTTTTTATATATAACTTTACATGGAATCATATAAGAAGCAAGATGCTTTTTAAGCTCAAAGATTATCTCTTTTGGAGCTAACTCGCTAAGAGCTGAGTAAACCATAACGATCTCCTCTTCTATCTCCTCATTTTTTATAGAAAAGACTGCACACTCTTTGATCTGAGGTAGATTTTTCTCTACAACAGACTCAATCTCAAAAGGTGAGACTCTAAATCCTCTAGTTTTTATCATATCATCATCTCTTGATACAAAGTAGAGATAACCCTCTTCATCTTTATAAACATAGTCTCCAGATGCAACCACTACTTCATCTCTTAGTTGACCTTCTAAGTTTATGATATCTTTTAAA
>NZ_JALOAN010000029.1 GCF_023228785.1 Sulfurimonas sp. | reverse complement strand
ATAGATGTATGTTAAACCATACTCTACTCTCTTTTTTTTAGGTAAATCAACACCAGAAATACGAGCCATGGTTATCCTTGTCTCTGTTTATGTTTTTTAACTTTGCAGATTACTCTTACAATGCCTCTTCTTTTGACAATCTTACAATCATCACACATCTTCTTTACTGAAGCTCTTACTTTCATAGAAAGCCCTTATATTAATCTCACTAAAGCCCTTTTTATTGGTAATTGCCTTAGTTTTGTTTGACATCTTTGCTGCATGTAGGTAAGTCTTGTATAACTACTTACCAATACTTTTATCTTTATAAACCAATATATAGATAGAAATACTCTTGTTTTATGTTAAAACAGCAAAGCGGATTGGGATTATATCCAAAGAAATGTAAAAGGATTATTAAAGCTAACTTAGTTAGTAAAACATCTGTAGAAAGTTCGTAAAAAGGAGACTTTAAAAGTCATTCAATCCCAAATAACGCTTACACCGTACTCAGGATCTAGTGTTATAAACTTCTTATAATAGACTTTTTTAGCATACTTTTTACTTAAAAGTTCCACCTCTATGCTATCTTCTTGCAAAAGTTCTCTTACTTCCTTATATGACAACCATTTTCCATACCTAGCTAAGCTATTTTGCCAAATTTTAAAATCACAAGATGCATTAGTACTAAGTTCATAAAGCTCTCCATCTTCACTTACCCACGAAGCGTTTGAACAAGCATAAAGTTTTACTTTTTTTCCACTTACTTCTTTATCTCTAACCTCTATATTTCCACCACTACAATATGGACATTCTCCTAAAATCATTCTATTTATACCTTTTTTTAACTAATAATAGTAAAAAAAATATTTGTTATAAAAAAATATTTCAAATTGCAATATTTTTTTGCAGTTTTACATATTACTAAGATTAAAATCCATACCATAGTCATTGCAATATGATATAGTTTGAGCAATAACGCTCAATTAACTTCTTGTAAACTCAAAAAGAAACATCTTACAAGACAAGGCAGAGTAGCTATAATTTGCTTATTGGCTCTCATACCTATCTAAGCCTTTTTTATGAAGAGCACTTGCACCTTGATAATAACTTATAGCCTCTATTTTTAAATTCTTTTGTGTACTTATCTCTTTATACTTCGTGTCATATATATCCTGCTTAACTACTTCATAACTTTTGATTTTTTTTGTAGGTGATAAAACAATTAGTTTATTCTCTTTATAAAGCCCAAGTTTTTGGTAAGTACCCATTAATGCGCGTTGTGTAAAGGAAGAACTTAAAATATCTTTACCGTAAAACTTGCTTTTGTATGACCAGTTTAAGATGCCAAACAGAGTTGGCATAATGTCTATTTGACTTGAGATTTTGCTAATTACTTGAGGTTTAAGTATCTCAGGGGCATAAACAATCATAGGAATATGGTACTTATCAAGAGGGACTTCTGTTTTACCTGCACTTGATGAACAATGATCTGCCACTATTACAAAAATGGTGTTTTTAAACCATGGTTTAATTTTTGCTTTTCCTATAAACTCTCCTATAGAATAATCCGTATATTTAACTGCACCCTCTCTTCCTGTATGCGAAGGTATGTCTATGCGTCCATCTGGATAATCATAAGGTCTATGGTTTGAGGTAGTCATTATAAAACTCATAAAAGGTTTATGCTCTTTATAAGAGAGATCAGCTTCCTTTAGACTCTTGTTTAGCAAGTCCTCATCACAAACTCCCCAAATCGTGTGAAAAGTATCTTCTTCTTTGCTAAAATCACTTCTGTCTAACACACTAAATCCGTTCGTTGAAAAAAACTCATTCATATTATCAAAATAGCCATGTCCACCATATATGAACTTAGTATCATATCCTTTGTTTTTAAGTATAAATCCGCTTGAGTACATGTTATGATTATCAGGTCTTTTAACTATTGAGCGACCAGGTGTAGGTGGCAGAGATAAAGTTATAGCTTCCATTGCTCTTACTGTTCTTGTACCCGTTGCATAAAAATTAGTAAAAAACAAACTTTTCTGTGCTAAAGAGTCAAGGTTTGGTGTCAATCCTTTTTTTCCTCCTAAAGATTCAAGAAATTTACCACTTAAACTCTCTACTACAATCATAACTATGTTGTAATCTTTTTCTACACCAGCATTTACAATCTCTCTTGTGACATCATTTGAATTTAAAAAAGCGGAGCTGTTAGCATCTATCACTTTCTTGAGATTTGCTATCACACTCTCATCTTTATCCGTAATATAAAATTTATCATAATCAAGAGTATTATTTCTAAAAGCAGCAAAAAGAGAATATAGTCCAGATTTAGATAGTTCATTGTTGTATTGATTTGTTGATATCTTTGCAAACTCCTGAGTTACTCCAACAAAAAATATTACAGGTATTATGAGATATATGATTGATGATTTAAATCTATCTTTAAGTCTGCTTTGATTTTGCAAAAAGTTTTCAATATGTTGTGTTTTATAAATAATATAAAAAACAAATGTGGAGATGAATGAGATTATTATAATTAAAATGCCCATTGGGTATGATTCTTTTATATTTCCAATTACCTCTTTTGTATAAACGAGATAATCAACAGCGATGAAATTGAATCTAACACTAAACTCATTCCAAAAAAACCATTCGCTAAATACCAAAAATACCGCCCCAAAAATAATTATAAAAGTAAAAACATAAGTTATATAGCGATTAAGCGCGTGATTAAAAAATCTTTTTGGTAAAAAAATGAGGTAAATGACAAACGGCACTGTTAGATAACTAACACTCACAAAATCATAAAATGCGCCTATTAGATAAATCTTCAAAATCTCTATTAATGATATGTCTAGTGCATCTACAGATTTGATGAGAAGTACTGTCCTTGTGATTACAAAAACACCTAAAAACAACCAAAAAATTAAATTTATATAGCTACATCTTTTGTACTTACTCTCTTGCATAAAATATCCTTATATTTAATTATGAAATATTAAGGAATATAAATAAAAAATATATAAAAAATATATGAAAAATATATGAACTTTTCTTCATTTCATAGATGAATAAAAATTCATTCTATATTCATATTGATTTAATTAAAAAACTATATTTTTTTAACTCCAAAACTCTAAAACATAAAAGGCAAATAGAGATGTTAAGAAAACTACTAAAATACTTCCTACTATTAGTTTGCATATTTTTTATTGGCAGATTAGTTCTATTTATTATCTATTTTGACAATTTTAAAAACAGCGGTGTTGATTACTGGATGACTTTTATCTATGGACTTAGAATGGATACTATTACTGTTTCTATTTTACTAGTTATACCTCTGATGCTTCTATCTTTTTCTCCTGCAAAGTTTAAAAAATTAACAAACATTTTTTTGAAATACTACTTTTTAGTGATATTTTCACTTGTTATATATATAGAAAATGCAACTTTTTCATTTGTGGCACAATACGATGTGCGTCCAAACTATCTTTTTGTCGAGTATCTCATATATCCGCGTGAAGTCTTTGCTATGATATTCGCAGATTATAAACTAGAACTTTTTGTCGCATTTAGTATGATTGGGGCATTTATATATTTTTATTTAAAATTTGCAAAAGATGATTTTTTAAAGGTTTTTGAGACTCACTATCTAAAAAGAGTCGCTATGTTTTTACCTATATTGTTGCTTTTATTTATCGGTGTGCGTTCGTCGTTTGGGCATAGAGGGGCTAATATATCAGATGCTATGTACTCCACAAACAGGATGGTAAATGAGATAACTAAAAACTCACTTCATAGTATAGGTTATGCTATTTACAGTAATTTTGTACATGAAGGTAGGGAAGTAAAACAATATGGAAGTATGGAAATAAAAGAGGCCCTGCAGAGAGTCAAAAAAAGATTAAATATTGATTCAAAGGATAAAGAATCGATTTTCTCAAGGATTGAAAAAAGTCACTTTAAAAGTGATAAACCAAAAAATCTAGTTATATTTGTGCAAGAGAGCTTAGGCTATCAATTTGTCAATGCTGTAGGAGGTGAAGATGGTATAACTCCAAACTTCAACAGATTGAGCAAAGAAGCGATACTTTTTAAAGACCTATACTCAAACGGAACAAGAAGTGTTAGAGGATTAGCAGCTGTTAGTGCAGGAAATTTGGCTGTTCCTGGAGTCGGAGTTCTAAAGAGAAATAAATCCCAAAGCGACTTTTTTACTATAGCATCCGCTCTTAAACCATTTGGATATCACACATCGTTTATATATGGAGGAGAGAGTAGATTTGACAACATGAGAAGCTGGTACTCTGGAAATGGTTTTGATAAGATAATAGATCAATCCCAATTTGAAAATCCTACTTTCGTTGCTCCATGGGGAGTTTGCGATGAAGACCTAGTAGTTAAAGCAAATGAGGAGTTTAAAAAACTGCATGCTAAAAATCAAAAATTTGCGACTGTTATGTTCTCACAATCAAACCATTCTCCTTTTGAATTCCCTCGTGAAAAGATTCAACTGATAAAAGATGTTTCGCCAAATAGTGTTAAAAATGCTGTGAAATACGCAGATTATGCCATCGGTCGTCTATTTGAACTTGCCAAAAAAGAGCCTTATTTTAAAGATACTATCTTTGTAATAATTGCAGATCATAATGTAAAGGTTTATGGAGACGATATTGTCCCTGTTGATATGTTTCATATTCCCGCTATCATAGTAGGAGATGGGATTAAACCTATGATTTATGATAAAATTGCTTCTCAGCCGGATGTATTAGCAACTGCACTTGATTTATTAGGTCTTGACCTAAAATATCCTATCATGGGTCACTCTATATTTAGCGATAAAAAACAAAACATCTCTTTGATGCAGTTTCATTCATCCTACGCTTTAAGAGTAGATGATAAAGTTGTGGTTGTAAGACCTGGTCAAAAACCGCTCACTTTTTTATATAAAAGTCCAAAGACATATCTAGATAAAGGTAATCATCTAACTCCGACTTATCAAGATAAAGAGTTAGAAAAAGATGCTCTAGCTTTTATTGTAACATTAGATTATATGTACAACAAAAAATTATATAAATAGATAAAATAAGTTAAAAAAACCAATCAAAACATAACTTTTAAAAAGGTGAAATGATGCGTATTCTAGTTGTAGAAGATGATGAAAAGATAGCCTCTTTTATAAAAAAAGGTCTCCAAGAAGAGTCTTACAGCGTAGATGCTACTGAAAATGGGTACGAAGCTATATATATGATTGAAACAAATCATTATGACATTGTTCTACTCGACCTGATGATTCAAGGTCTTAGCGGAATGGATGTTTGCAAAAATATCAGAGCTAAAAATATAGCAGTTCCAATTATTATGCTTACAGCTAGAGATGAGCTAAAAGATAAGGTCAAAGGTCTTGATAGTGGTGCCAATGACTACCTCACAAAACCTTTTGCATTTGAAGAACTACTTGCTCGAATCCGTGTTAAATTAAGAACAAACTCAACTACTTCAAGTACTATAACTATAGCTGATTTGATTATAGATACGGCAAGGCGTGAAGTTAAACGAGCTAGCAAAAAAATTAATCTTACCGCTAAAGAGTACGCCTTACTTGAATTTTTAGCAAGAAATAGTAAAAAACTACTAACAGAAACTATTATAAAAGAGAACCTAAGCGATATGACACAAGAGAGCATGAGTAATATTGTAAACGTATATATCTATAGACTGCGTAATAAAATAGACAAAGATTATAACTTGAAACTTATACACACTGTTAGAGGATTAGGCTATATGCTTAGTGATGAAAATGTTTAATAGTTTAAAACTAAAACTGCTCTTCTCCTTTTTTATCATCAATGTAATTATTTTATCTATTTATGGAACATTTATCTACAACACCGCAAAAAAAGGTGTTTTAAACACAACTGATACAGAGCTTAAAATGATATCTATAGATGTCATACCTGACTTTCAAAGAGGAGATAGTGAAGATGCAAAATATGTAGCAGATGAACTTATAAGCGAGTTTTCGATTGAGCCACTCTTTGTAAAAATCATTCACTATGGTAAAAATAGCAAAAAGATAGAGCATGAAACACTTTCCTCTAAAGAACATGAATGGCTTTTTGATGTACCGCTAAATGAGATAGGGCATCTAGGCAGCATATATTATTTTAATAAAAAAGACTTTCGAGTTAGTTCTATGATGATTTTTGACAAACCTGATACTAAAGTTTTTATTCAACTCGCTCTACAAAAAAACATGGACTCACTATATTTAAAACAACTTTTTCTTGGACTAATAATCGCAACACCGATTCTTTTAATTGTGTTTTTAATCATAGCAGGAATCTTGATAAACAGAACACTTTTGCCAGTAAAAGGGGTTATATCTTCTGTTAAATCAATCTCAGCTAATAATCTCTCTAATCGAGTAAGTACAAAAGAGATTCCGAGTGAAATTAAAGATTTAGTAGCAACTTTCAATCAACTTTTAAACAATCTTGAGGTGTCATTTAATAAAATAACCGACTTTAGCAACAATGCTTCACATGAGCTCAAGACACCTTTAACAGTTATACGCGGAGAGATTGAAGTAGCCCTAAAGCAAGATAGAGAACCTAGTGAGTACAAAGAAATTTTAGAAGATATTTTGCAAGAGAGCATAAGTATACAAAAAATGATTGAACAGCTATTTTTTCTTGCTAAAAAAGATATAACCGAGATTATTAACGAGTTTGACGAATTATATTTAGATGAAGTTTTAACAGACACGATTTTTCAACTAGAAAAACTTGCTCCAAGTAAAGATATACATATAGAGATAAAAAAGATTATTCCTATAACGATTCAAGCTAATGAAACACTCTTAAAAATTGCGATAAACAATATTATCAGGAATGCTATACTCTACAGCAAAAACGACTCTTTTGTAAACATATCTTTAGATGAAAATAGCAAAGAGTACTTACTGATAGTTGAAGATAATGGACAGGGAATAGCAAAAGAAGATTTGGAGTATATATTTGAGAGATTTTATAGAGCAGACAAAACCCGCTCAAGAA
Source organism: Sulfurimonas sp. (assembly GCF_023228785.1). Classification (GTDB taxonomy): domain Bacteria; phylum Campylobacterota; class Campylobacteria; order Campylobacterales; family Sulfurimonadaceae; genus Sulfurimonas. The sequence goes on along the minus strand of NZ_JALOAN010000029.1, from coordinate 22,223 downwards.
AAGATGGGGGAATAGGCTTGGGTCTTTCTATAGTAAAGATGATTTTAGATATCCATCATTATGATATAGAAATTAAGACCATTTTAAATGTAGGAACAACTGTTATTGTAAAAATACCAAAATTAAATAAAGCTACAAAATGCTCTTCAAAAATCATAAGAAACTCCTACTTTTGTATGTTATAGTTCAAATATATTAACAATGAAAAAGTTTTTTTACATAATTCATTGCAATTTGTCATATTTAATTTAATTTTTCGCTCTATAAAGCTATAATCTATCAAATTAACTAAAGCGCACAAAAAATAATAGGCTTTTATATGAAAAAGATTTTAGTACTAGATGATAGTCGAGCATCTCTTGAAATGTTAAAAAAAGAAGTTCAAGAACATTATGATATCAATCCTTACTATGCAAAAAACTACCAAGAGACTTTAAACCTTTTAGAAGAACATCAAGGGAAGTTTCATGCTGCTTTATTAAACTTAAGTCTTTTAGGTGTTGAACCCCTAGAGATAGTTGAGCTAACCAACTTTTATGAGATCCCATCAGTTGTTATTTTAGAGAGTGATGACAAGGAGATAAAAGAGTTGCTTCTTGATAAAAATATTATCAATGTTATATTTAAAAATGATACTATTAGCATGAAGTTTGCCATTTTAGATATATCTAGAACTCTTAAAAACTACGATACTACTATTATGATAGTTGATGATTCAAAAATCTATAGAAACATCTTAAAAAACAGCCTAAAAAAAATAAAGCTAAATATAGTCGAAGCAGAAGACGGAGATGAGGCGATAGAGTTATTGAGAAGCGATAAACATCAGATCTCGCTTATATTAACAGACTATGAAATGCCAAATACAAATGGTTTGGAGTTGACTTTTAAGCTAAGAGAAAAATATACAAAAGATAGTCTTGGCATTATCGCAATTAGTGCCGTTGAAGATCAAAATATTATTAGTAAATTTTTAAAACTTGGAGCAAATGACTTTATAAATAAGCGATTTACTCACAATGAAATAGTAACTCGTGTTAACTCAAACCTCGAGTTGTTAGAACTTTTTGCACGCATTAAAGAGATGGCTAACAAAGATTTTCTAACAGGCGCTTATAACAGACGCTACTTCTTTGAAGCTGGTAACTCAATTTATGCTAAAAACTCAAGAAAAGAGATACCGATGGCAGTGGCGATGCTTGATATTGATAAGTTTAAAAATATAAATGACACTTATGGACATGATATAGGCGATATTGCTATTAAAGAAGTTAAAAAAATATTTGATAAAAATCTTAGAAATTCTGACTTGATGGCTCGTTTTGGTGGTGAAGAGTTTTGTGTACTCCTTGAAGACACTTCACTTGAGCATGTGGAAATACTTTTTGAAAAAATAAGAAAAAAATTTGAGGACAACATCATAAAAATAGGCTCAACCAATATCAATTATACTGTTTCTATTGGTATTTATTTTGGTTTAGCTCACTCGCTAGAAGAGATGATTAGACTCTCCGATGAAGCACTTTATGAAGCAAAAGAGAGTGGTAGAAATATGATTAAGATTAAACTATGAATTTATATTTAGAAAAATTTAACAGCTCTATTAAAAATACTCTTTTTGAAAAACTACCATCAGAGATACAAGAGTTTATAAAAGAAAAATCTCTAAAGCTAAAATTTACATATCAAGAGATAAGACAAATCATAGATATAGCAAGAGATCTGAGCCTCTGGGATGAGGGCAATATCATAAAAATTTTTCCAGAACATGGGCAAAAAAAAGTAGTCTTTACTCAACTTAAAAAAGCTTATGAAGAGTTAAGATCTAAGCCAAACTCATATAAAGATTTTGAGTTAAAAAATATTCCACAAGAGCAAAAATTTAACTTTAAAACAGAAGCTAAGGATGGTTTTGGACTTGGGCTTTGCCCTGTAGCATCACAGAAGACTAGATGTTGCAATCTTTTGACTCTTGATGCAGTTGAGAGTTGTGGCTTTGACTGTTCGTACTGTTCCATTCAATCTTTTTACAATCAAAACACTATCACATTTGATAGTAACTTTGCAGATAAGCTAAAAAATTTAAATCTTGAACCAAACAAGACTTATCACATAGGAACAGGTCAAGCATCCGACTCACTTATGTGGGGAAATCGTGAGGGTATTTTAGATGCTCTATTTAACTTTGCAAAAGAAAATCCAAATGTTATCTTGGAGTTTAAAACAAAATCAGACAACATCAAGTACTTTTTAGAACATGATGTTCCTAAAAACATACTCTGCACTTGGTCACTAAATACTCCAACTATTATAGAAAATGAAGAGCATCTCAGTGCATCACTAGACAAACGCATAAAAAGTGCAAGAACTTTAGCTGATAAGGGCGTTAAAGTCGGTTTTCATTTTCATCCTATAGTTCATTATGAGGGTTATCTTGATGAGTATGCAGATGTTTACAAAAGGCTCTTAAATGAGTTTAGTACAAATGAAGTTGCACTTGTAAGTTTTGGAACTTTAACATTTATAAAACCCGTTATAAAGCAACTCAGGGAGAGAGACTTTAAAACCAAAATAACACAGATGTCTTTTGTAGATGCAAGTGGAAAGAGTTCTTATCCAGAGGATATAAAAGTAGAGATGTTTAAACACGCCTATGAGAGTTTTAAAGCTTGGCATCCCAATGGAACTTCTTTGGGAGCACACAAAGAGACATTTTTTTATCTCTGTATGGAAGAGCATGAGATGTGGGCTAAGTGTTTTGGGTATCAATACTCAACGAACAATGACTTTGAAAGAGCAATGTTAGGTTCATATACTAAAAAATTGGACATGGAATTTTTTTTATGAGGTTTTTAAAAATTATATTACTTGCTTTTGTGCTTGTATCATCAGATTCACTACTAGCAAAAGATGCAAAACCTATCTCAGTTAAAGAGAAAAAAAAAAGATTTTTCAACACTTTAGTCCCTGTTGTAAACAGTGTTTACAAAGAGCTTGACATACAATACAAAGAGATTAAAACAAACCTCAAAAATCCAAAATATAAGAAAAAAATCACAACTTTAAAAAAAATATATAAAGTCAAAACTGATAAAGATCTAATGATGGCATTAAAACCTCATCCTAGAAGTATAACTCTTGCTCAAGCTGCCATGGAGAGTGCGTGGGGAACTTCAAGATTTTATATAAAAGCCAACAATATCTTTGGTGTTTGGTCATTTAACAAAAAAGAGCCTAGAATTGCAGCCTCACAAAAAAGAGGTAAAAAAACTATCTGGCTTAAAAAGTATCCTACTATTAAAGATTCAGTCAGAGATTATTATAAAAACATCTCTCGTTCACACGCATTTGTAGAGTTTAGAAAGTTAAAAATGGTAACAGACGATCCATATAAGCTTGTAAAAAAGCTAGATCGTTACTCAGAAATGAAAGAGAAGTACCCTAAAGAGTTAGCAGCGATGATAAGGTATAATAAACTTCAAAGATATGACAAGCCTTAGTTTTTAAATCTGACTAAGACCATACCTACGAACTTTTCTTTGTTATAATACTCAACTCTGTAAGTAGTTCCAGTTTTATCTATAGAAAAGCGTTTTTGTATCTGTTTTTTTTCTATTTCTACACCTGTTTCAATACCGCTTTTGTTTACATAACCTATAACATTTACTCTAAAAGAGTTTGCCTTGTGAACAACAAAACTATTCTCTACTTTTAAGATCTCGCCAAATTTTACATCCACCTCTTTACCATCGACACTAAATTTTACAATATTGTAATCTTCATCCATATCAAGATAATCAGCATTTAGCCTTGATAGTCTTCTGTTTCCATATTGGATAACATAAGTGTTACCATTTTTTATAATGGCAAGAAGAGGATTACTTGCCTTAAAGTCAACCACTCCATCTTTTTTTATAGGAAAGTAGTTTACAATATCTCTGATTTGCGCAAGTGGCAAGCTTATCTTTTCTTCATATAGAGATATATGAATATCATTGTTTATAGCACTATAAACACCATCAGAATCAAGAGTAAACTTTCTTTTATACTCTATGCCCATAATATCCATATACTTCTCTAATGCTAAGAGATGATAGTAGACTCTTTGATGAGTAGCAAGATTTTTACTAGCCTCATTTCCAAAAGCAGCTTTTCCTTCATTGATAGCGAAGTATGTAAGAGTTTTTTCCATCTCTTTATCGCCCTCTTTTGTTCTAGTGTTATGAACATGGTACTTATGCTCATCTTTTATAAGGTGTTCATTTACATATTTTACAACGCTAGATGAGATCTCTTCAAGGTTTGAGTAAACCTCAACATCTATGTTTGACTGATCTATGATGGAACACTGTCCCCATCTATGTGGTGCGTGCATATCATCTTCATAAGTTTTTCTATAAAAACCACTTCCATCATGTAGGTTTACAACAAGTTTTACATTTTCATCTTTTATGTAACTTTTAATTCTTTGTATAGCTTCATACTCTGGATCTTCTTCTGAAAGTTCGGCGAATTTTCTATTCATATCTCCATGAGGTCCTCTACTTCTTTTTATAATGCTATAAAAGTTTAGATTTGGAACTATCCAAAGAGAGCCTTTTGTTATCTCGTAGTGAGTAGCTAGAAGTGATGCTGAGATAAATCCACCTGGTTCATCTCCTTGGATCCCACCAACAACAAGCAGAGTATTTGCATCTTGCTCTCCTTTTTGAATAAGGTCAAATTTAAAGAGATCTTGTGCATTTAAAAGAGAACAAAACAGAAAGAGTGCAATGCTAAATAACTTCAACATGCCAAGGTTCAAACCTTACTCCATCACTGTTATTTTTTTGATATCTCATCTTGATATAAGGTAGTTTTATCATCTTTTCAAACTCCTTAGTTGATGCAAACTCATCTGTAAAGTTTTTATATCCCCATCCTCGAAGACCCACATCAAAGTCACTTATAGTATGGTAAGAGTAAGCTGGAGGTGCGATATCTATAGAAGCGTTTGTAATGTTTCCACCATTTCGGTTAAGTTTACCTGCATAGAGGCTAAGTTGTTTTACAATATTTCTTACACCAGATGTGAGTATGAGAGAGTCACCAACATCTTTTATGAGTTTGTCGTAGTCTTCTTGTGGCTTACCTTTAAAAAGATAGTGCCCAGTGTAATGGATCTTAACAACATCTTTTTGAGATATTTTATTGTTGATATTTTTACAAGTTTTTGCTCCATAAAAGCCGTACATATTGGGATCTTCATGAAAAAATCTATCTATCAAAGATAGTTCATCGTCTTTAAACTTACCAATAGTTGGATAGTTTCTAGCATAGTAAAGCGCCTCACCAAAAGAGACTAAGTTAAAGTTTGCAAAACCTATATAAGCTCTAAGTCTCTTAAACCTAGCATCTAAGCTTTGAAGTGTCTTGTACTCATTGTAGGTCAAAAAAACATCATTGTTCGTTTGTACAAACTCATTAGCAAAAAGTGGTGATAACGATAATGTCGTTAAAAAAAGTCTTCTATTCATAATCGCAATTATACCTTAGTTTTACAAGTAAGCATTATATAAACTTATCATATAGCTATTTTAATGGTTTTGACATAACAAAAAAGATACAATCTAAAAATATTTTCATTTAATTATTTTTGCAATCAAGGACACAAAATGCAACAAAACGACTACCTAGAACTAGGCAAAATTAACAACCTTCTTATAGACAGACTTACAACTCCTGGGGCTTACCTTATGGCACTTGATGGAAACGATGTTCTTTTACCTGGTCAATACCTAACTCCCGATATGAAAGAGAGAACTTTTGTGGATGTCTTTTTATATACAGACTCAGAAGATAGATTAGTTGCAACTACTCTCAAACCTAAAGCTATGCTAGAAGAGTTTGCTCTTTTAGAAGTTATAGATGTTGCACCTTTTGGAGCATTTTTAGACTGGGGACTTCCTAAAGATCTGCTTTGTCCAAAGATGCTACAAAAGACTCCTTTTAAAGTTGGCGAGAAGAGATTTGTAAAAGTCATCTATGATGAGCAGACTCATAGACTTGTAGCGAGTGAGAAACTAGGCGATTTTTTTGAAAAAAGAGTAAAAGGTATAAAACCTGCACAAGAGGTAAAGATCACTATTATTACTCAGACTCCACTAGGGTTTAAGTGTATAGTTGAGGACAAGTATGAAGGTTTGATCTACCATAATGAAATTTTTGAGAAAGTTTCTTTAGGAGACAAAAGAACTGCATTTGTAAAAACTATCCGTAAAGATGGAAACATAGATCTCTCTCTTAGAAAAGCAGGAGAGAAAGGTTCTTCTTCGGAGAAGATCTTAGATCTCTTAAAACAAAACAATGGCATTATGGCTTATAACTATAAAAGCGACGCAGATCTCATAAGAGATGTTTTTTCTCTTAGCAAAAAAGAGTTTAAACGCTCTCTAACAACTCTAGTAGATGAAAAAAAGATAGAAGTAAAAGATAGCGGTATATATCTTTGCTAAGAGTTGGGTGTTAAAGAAAAGTATCAAGCCAAATTAACTATAATCTTCAAAATTACTAATTTAAGGAATCTCTTTTATGTCTTACCTAGAATCACATCCAGATGAAAATGGCTATTTTGGTCGTTTTGGTGGTGCATATATTCCACCCGTTTTAGAACAACCATTTGCTGACATTACAAAAGCTTACGCGGAGTTAAAAAACTCTCCTAAATTTATAGAAGATCTAAAGTATGTTAGAAAGCACTACCAAGGTCGCCCTACTCCTATCTCTTACGCTAAAAACCTTACAGAGCATTGTGGCGGAGCTAAGATCTACTTAAAGCGAGAAGATCTAAACCATACGGGTGCGCATAAACTAAACCACTGTATGGCAGAAGTTATTTTGGCAAAGCACCTTGGTAAAACAAAAGTTATAGCTGAGACTGGAGCTGGTCAACACGGTGTGGCACTTGCAACTGCAGCTGCATACTTTGGACTAGAGTGTGAGATCCACATGGGCGAAGTAGATATCATAAAAGAGCATCCAAATGTTGTTCGTATGAAGATCTTAGGTGCAAAAGTTATCCCAGTATCGCACGGTCTTAAAACTTTAAAAGAGGCAGTTGATAGTGCTTTTGAGAGTTATATAGCTCAAGTTGATCATGCAATTTACTGCATTGGAAGTGTTGTTGGACCTCACCCTTTTCCTCTTATGGTAAGAGATTTTCAGTCTATAGTAGGTCATGAGTCTAAAGAGCAATTTTTTGAGCATGAAGACTCTCTTCCTGATGCAGTAGTCGCTTGTGTTGGTGGTGGAAGTAACTCTATAGGAATCTTCTCAGCATTTATAGATGACAAAGAGGTAGATCTTTATGGTGTTGAACCTATGGGACGAGGCGAAGCTTTAGGAGATCATGCTGCATCTCTAACTTATGGCGAAGAGGGAATTATGCACGGGTTTAACTCTATAATGCTAAAAGATGACAAAGGCGAACCAGCTCCTGTTCACTCTATTGGATCTGGGATTGATTACCCTTCTGTTGGACCTGAACACGCTTATCTTAGTAGTATTGGTAGAACAAAAGTAGCTGTTTGTAGTGACGATGAAGCAGTAGAGGCTTTTTACACTCTATCTCAACATGAGGGGATCATCCCAGCGTTAGAGTCTGCTCATGCTGTCTCATATGCCATGAAGTTAGCAAAAACTCTAGGCAAAGACAAGACTATACTTGTAAACCTAAGTGGTAGAGGCGACAAAGACATAGACTTTGTGGTTGAGAACTACCCTATTCCAAACGCTAAGTTCTAGGCTCGATTTTTTTAGCATATAGTAAAAGAATTACTCCACTAAAAACTATGGTTGCTGTTACAAACAAAGCAGCCCTGTAATCTCCAAAACTCTCCACAAGTGCGACGCTATAAAGTGGCGCACTTACTTGTCCGATCCCATAAACCGCTGTCATTGCACCCATGAGAACCACAGGGTTTTTAGGTGAAAGTTTTCCGCCTAAATGCATAAAAAGTGCAACTAACCCTATAAAAGTACTTCCATATAAAGCCCCACTAAAGAGGTTTAAGTAGATGTTTGAGCTAAGAGCTGGGATAACAATGCCCACAACTTGAAGGCTCATTGCGACTATGATGATGTTTAAACTTCCATAATTATGAGCGAGTCGCATCCAAATAATAGACGATGGGATCCCAGCAACTCCAACCACAAGCCAAGCTAAACTTCCATAACCCTCAAGCCCTTTAAGTGAGTTTATAATATCTGGTAAAAATGTACCTTGAACTACAAAACCAACACCCTCGGTAAAGTAAGCAAAAATTAGCAAAATAACAAAGGGAGAAAACAGAGATCTACTAAGTTTATGTTTTGGTGCGTCTTGCTTTATAAGTTTGTCAAATGAGAGAATATACCAAGAGTAAAAAGATGCTACAAATGCACAGATAGCGAGAACTAACCAAGCACTAGCAAAATCAGCACTCTTTAAAACTAACTGGCTTATGATCTCGCTCAAAACAATAGCAACTCCAATCCCACTAAAGTGAATCCCCATCGCTTTTGTTTTGTTTTCATAATTTAGCTTTACCATAACGATAGCGCCGCCAACTATTAAAACCATAGCCGAACCAAAGCCAGCTACAACTCTTGAGAAGATCCAAGCGAGTTCATTTGAAGTAGTTGCTAAAATGAGTGTTGTCACTACGCTTAAAAATAGTCCAAGTCTAAAGTATCTCACTTTTGCATTTATATCTTTTATAAAGATGCTAAATATTGCTCCGCCCAAATATCCGCTAAAGTTCAGCGATGCTAAAACTCCTGCATCTGTGATGGATAAAAACCCATCAAGCATAGATGGAAGCAAAGAGGTAAAAGCAAATCTAGCAACTCCAACGCCTACAAAGATAGAGATGATACCAGCTAGGATGATGTTGTAATTTTTGTTTTTATCTAGCAAGAAAATCTCTCTTTTAACATACAACCAACTCCATAAGGTTTTTTAGAATAAAACTCTTTTGAGTGATTAACAATCAGTGCATGATACTCTTGATAAACTTTTACTAACTCTTCTTCATCTTTTACAAACTCTTTGATACTATTTTGCATTAACTCTTTCATATCTCTGTATTTTGCCTTCTCATCTATGAAACCCAACTCTAAGAGAACTCTTTTTGTATATGCATCTATCTCAAACTCACCCTGGTTATATCCGTATAAAAGTATAGAATCCGCACTCTCTTGGCCAATTCCTAAAACGCTTAAAAGCTCATCTCTTGATGGCACCCTTCCATCTAAGCTCTCACCAAAAGAGATATACTCTAAGATATATCTAGACTTTTGGTTAAAGTACCCAGATGGTTTTATGGCAAGCTTTAAGATGTCTAGATCTAGTTTTTTTATAGATGAAGCAGTTAATGCATCTAGCTCTTGGAGATTTTGAAGTGATTTTACAACTGATTTAAAAGTTGTGTTTTGAGTAAGAATAGTCCCAAGTGCAACCTCAAAAATCTCATCACTTGTTTTGTCAAACTTATAATTGCCCTTGTCATAACCACTCTTTATAAAAGGCCACCATCCTTGCGGACCATACATCTCATATAGAAGTTTATACATCTCATAAATTTTTAACTCTTTGCTCAAAATTGACCCTATAGATAGATTTGTAAAAATTATACCAAACACTAAGGCAAAATATAAGATAATAGTCAAAATTATGGAGGCTTCGTTGGTGGTTTTAAAGTTTATAGACAATGTTGGAGGCAAAACACTAGAAATCTTAGATTCATTCTACGAGGCATTAAAATTTACCTTTATCTGCACACTTCACTTACTACGACCAAAAAGCTACAATCCTGCTATGAGAATGGTTTTAACAAAGCAGATCTACTTCACAGCAGTTGAGATCATTCCACTTTTTACTATAATGGCAGTTTTGTTTGGCTCTGTTATCATTGGAGCTGTAATCGTCTTAGCTAGTGAGTATGGTTTGCAAGATAAAATAGGCTCAATCATCATCACTTTTGTTTTAGATGAATTTTCTCCATTTTTTACAGCTCTGCTTATCTCTCTTCGTTCATCAACTGCGATAAATACCGAGATAGCGGTTATGAATGTAAACAATGAGCTAAACACTCTCAGAAGATATAGGATAGATCTTATTGACTATCTATTTTTGCCAAGAATCATAAGCGGTATGATAAGCGTTGTCTCACTCTCTATTTTATTTGCTTTTATCATGCTTTGTAGTGGTTATATTTTTACACTTTTTTATATGAATATGGATTTTCATACTTATAAACACTTGCTTATTAGCGCTATCGAGCTAAAAGACTTACTTGTTTTACTCATAAAGAGTATAACTTTTGGCTTTGTCATCATGCTTATTCCAATATACAGTGGACTTAAAACTACAAACGCTTATACTGCCATCCCTATCTCTGTATTAAATGGTATGGTTAAGCTCTTTGTAGCTATCTTTTTTATCGAGGTGCTATCATTACTAATTCAATCACTATAAGACTTTTTAAAGATTATCATGGCATTTCTGAGTTTCTTGATAAACAGACTAACTTTGCACTGATCTCTAAAAAAACTCCTCTTATTTCAAATCTAAATATGCTTGAGAATATCGCTCTTATAAAAGAAGTTCATGAGCATTTAGCAACTAAAGATGCTCAGGTCCAAGCAAGAGAAGCTTTAGCAAAAATAAATCTTCAAAAGATATCTTTATATAGAGTACATATGTGTAATGCTTATGAAATTTTTTGTGTCTGTGTAGTTCGTGCTATGATGAGTGATGACAAAAGCGTTATAATTATCTCACCTATAAATTTACTAGATAATTCATCTAGTATGGATGATGTAGTTAGCGTCATAAAAAAGCTCCAAATGAGTCAAGATATAGTTATTTTAGATACACTCGCAAACGAAACACACTATAAGGAGGTCTCATGCAATATAGTAAAATAAAGCTAGCTGTAGGTCTTTTTGTCATCACTCTTTTAGTTACTATTTTTACATTTTTATATCTTGTTTTAGAAAACAAAGGAACATTTAACAAAAGATATAACTATCACTTCACAACTGATAGTGCTGCGTTTTTTAGTGTTGGCATGCCTTTGAAATTTTCTGGATTTAGTATAGGGGCAATTGACAATATCTCTTTAAATAATGATGGGTCTGTTTTTATGACATTTTCAGTTGATGAAAATAATCGTAGATGGATAACTGAGGGTACAGTTTTAATGACTGTAAAACCTCTTATAGGTTCAACTCAGATAGAGATCTACTCTGCCATTGGCAATAAAGTTTTAGAAGAAGATGCCGAACTTCTTATGATTCAAAGTAATGACATAAACGATATGATAACAAAGCTTGAACCGGCAGTTGATAAGATCTTAAAAATCATAAACAACATAGAGTCCATCACTTCAAATCTTGCAAAAGAGAACTCTCCTCTAAATGAGACCTTTAAAAATATCAGAGATTTTAGTGCAAAACTCTCAAATAGTGATTCACTTTTAAGTAGTTTAACAGGAGATAAAAAGTCAACAAAAAGCATGATTGATGCGCTAAATACGACAAACAGCCTGATGGATGAGCTATATACAATCTCTAAACATATCTCAAAAAGCACATCTTCGCTTGATGCTGAGATCATGATCCCGGCATCTTCACTTATAAAAGAATTAGACGCCATTATGAAAGACGTTAAACAAAAACTTGACACATTAGACTCAACTGTAAGAGTTGTTGGAAGTTATGACATAGATCTTTTAGAATTTAAAGAGCAGATCTCTGTGAGTCTGCAAAAGACAAATCAGATAATGGATAAAGTAGATGCTTTTATGCAAGATGATTCGAAACCAGAGGTGAGCCTACCATGATAAAAATATTACTCTCTTTTTTTATACTTTTTCTCTTTAGTGCTTGTTCATTTAAACAAGCTCCAAATGAGTGGCAATATAAAAGTGTAAATGCCTTTGACTCATATACTAAAAATTTCCTAAGCTCTTATGACAAAATTGCTAAAGCAGATCTAAAAAGATCTATTGCGCACGCAAAACAAGGAGTAGATCTAAAAACTCTTTCGCAGATCTACTTGGCAAAATGTGCTTTAAACATAAGTGTAGGAATTAAGGATGAGTGTAAAGAGTTTCAAGAAATTTCATCTTTACATAAAGATCCAAACTTAGATGCATACTTTGCATTTTTGCAGCAAAAAGACCCTTATGATGTTGATAAACTTGATCCTCTCTATCAAAAGTTTGCATCAAAATTAAAAGCTAATGATTACAAAGGAGCTAACGAAGCTATATTAAATATCTCAAAACCCACTTCTAAACTACTAGCTGCCGCACTTATTAGAGATAGATTAACAACCACAACAAGAGATGAGATGATAAGTACTGCTTCGTTTAATGGTTATAAAAAGAGCGCTCTTTTTTGGTTAAACGAAAAATTACTTTATATAAAAGATGATACAGAAAAAGAAAGATTGATAAAAAAAATTGAAGTTTTAAAATAGAATTTTGCCAACCCAAACAGGAGGAAAGGGTTAACAAAACAAGTCTTAGGGTCAAGTTAAGACCATATATCAAGAATCGTAAAAGTATTATATAGGCTTTAAGTTACTAAAGTGTTAATAAATGCTTTTAGTTTAAAACTTAATATAAAAAATAGCTCTTTGAGTTAACACATTCTTATCTCTTTTTAGATAACATTACTCTAATAAAAAAGGCACACTAAGGATATAGATATGATAATATGTAATTCACTAGAAGAAGTAAGAGCAAACATTGATATACTAGATGATAAACTAGTTGAGTTGATTTCTCAAAGAAGTCATTTAGTTCGTCAAGCTGCGAAGTTTAAAAACTCAGTAGAAGATGTTAAGGCAGATGATCGCATAGAGTTTATTATGCAAAAAGTTCGCCGTAAAGCAATATCACTAGATGTATCTCCAAACTTAATATCAGAACTTTTCACTATTATGATTCATGAAATGGTTGAGACTGAAATCTCAGAGTTTAGAAACACTCAAACATTTTAATCTTATGATGAAAATTTTTTTATTACTAAGCCTCAGTTTTTTTTGCCTCTTTGGATCTGATGCTTTTATAACTCCAACACAGCTCAAAGCATCACTAAATGATAAAAATCTTATCCTTATTGATGTCTCAGAAAAAGAACTCTACATTACAAGCCATATAGAAGGCGCCATTTACGCTAATGTAAAAGAGTTTATGGATAAAAACAGTCCTTATCCAACTCTAGCATCAGATATAATAATTCAAGATGCCCTAAGAAGACTTGGAATTAACAATGACTCTAAAGTTGTTATATACTCTCACAACTCTCAAAAAGAGATCTTTAATTCAAGCTATTTAGCTTTTGTGCTTCTTTATAGTGGACTTGATGATATTAGTATCTTAGATGGCGGATATATGGCATGGGTTTTTGAAAATAATCTTTTAGTCTCCTCTCTTATTCCTGATATAAAATATGGATCTACTGTAGTTATGCCAAAAAAACATCTTATAGCAACCACCAAAGACTTGCTAACTTCAGGTGCAAAGATATTAGATGCAAGATCATATGATGACTACTATGGTGTAAGTCGCTCAGATGGAGTTTTAGAGGTTGGTCATATAAAAGGTGCAAAGAGTAGCAACACAGTTACTAAGTTTTTAAAAGACAATACTCTAAGAAATAAAAGTGAACTTGATGAGATCTATGTAGCTGGACATGAGTTAAATAGCAATGATGAGATAATTGTTTATGATAGAGATGCACTAAGTGCTAGTATGGAGTTTTTTATACTCTACAAATGTATGGGGTTTAAAAATGCAAAACTATACGAAGCTTCACTTATAGAGTGGTCAAATAAAGAGAATTTGCCAATGACAAGATTTAAGTGGGAGTAAAAGAGGAAAAACCTCTTTTTACTTGTAACGATAAGTAATACGACCCTTATCAAGAGAGTATGGTGTTAGTTCTAACTTTACCTTATCACCTGGAAGTATCTTAATATAGTGCATACGCATCTTTCCTGCGATATGACATAGAATGATATGTCCATTTTCTAATTCAACACGGAAAGTTGCATTTGGTAATGCTTCAATAATCTTGCCGTCAACTTCTATAACATCAGCTTTAGCCATTTTATAAGTCCTTTTTCTAACTCTTAAGCAAGAGATAATATCTCAGCCTTACCGTTGATAACTGCAACAGTATGCTCATAGTGTGAACCGCGTAAATTATCGGTACTAACAACATCCCATTTATTTTCTAAAATAATCGGTTCTGACTCTTTTTGACAAATCATGGGTTCAAGACAAAAAACCATTCCGTTTTTTATCTTTGGACCTGATTTTGGGTTTTTACCATCTAGGTAGTTAGGGATTTCTGGTTCCTCGTGAGGCTTTTTTCCTATGCCATGACCACAAAAACTATGTAGTGGTACAAAGCCACGAGAGAGTATAAATTTTTCTATCTTAAATGAGAGCTCTTTAAATCTTAAACCCTCTTTTATCTCATCAATAGCATAGTAGAGTGCATCTTTTGCACAAGCTATCAACTCTTCATCTCTCTTTATTATCTCACCAACACCAACTGTAATTGCAGCATCTCCAAACCAACCATTAAGTTCAGTTCCAATATCATAACCGATAATATCTCCCTCTTGGAGCTTATAATCAGTTGGGATACCATGGATAATAACTTGATTAAGTGAAGTACAAACAGCGTTGGGGAAGCCATAGAGACCTTTAAAAGATGGTCTAGCATCATGGGAGCGGATATAATCCTCAGCCATTGCATCAAGTTCCCTTAAGGTCATCCCAGCCTTTGTATTTTGTGCAAGAAGCTCCAATGCACCACCAACTATTTGGTTGGCTGCGCGGAGTTTCTCTATTTCAACAGGTTTTCTAAGCGCTATGGCCATTATTTATAAACCAACAGCACTTAAGGTCTCATACTTACTCATGTAAATTTGAGCCTCTATCTTTCTCATAGTATCAAGTGCAACTTGAACAACGATAAGAACTGCAGTACCACCAAAGAAAAATGGAACACCCATTCCTTTTATAATCATAAACGGTAGCGTTGCAACAAGTCCTAGATAAAGAGCGCCTGTAAAAGTTAATCTACTAGCAGTCTCATTTAAAAACTCTCTTGTAGCTTCACCTGTTCTGATACCAGGAATAAATCCACCCTGTCTCTTTAGGTTATCTGAAATATCTTTTGCACTAAATGTAATCGATGCATAGAAAAATGCAAAAAAGACTACAAAAAGAAATGTTAAAAAGTTAAAAAAGTAACTATTTGGATTTAACAAGTCAGCAATGCCCTGAATTGTAGGGTTAGTACTACTTGATAAGATTGTCATAGGAAACATCAATATCGCAGATGCAAAAATAACTGGGATAACACCAGCTAAGTTAACTTTGATAGGAATGTAGTTCATAACTCTTTTATTTTGATTTTGCATCATAACTTTTTTAGCATATGTAACTGGTACTCGGCGTTCACCAAGTTCTACATAGATAATAATTGCGACCGTAGCCATTATAAGAGCCAAAATTGCAATAACAGTTAAAAAGCTCATTGCTCCAGTGTTTACCATAGTGATAGTTTGACCTATTGCACTAGGAATTGCAGAGACAATACCTGCAAAGATAATAAGTGAAATACCATTACCTATACCACTTTGAGTTATTTGCTCACCAATCCACATAAGCAGCATAGTTCCAGCTAGCATCGATACAGCAGAGAGAATTATAAAAGTATTATGATCAGCAATAATTGCACTGTTTCCATTTGGACCAGTTAAACTTTGAAGACCAACACTAATACCAATCGCTTGAATTATAGTAATTGCAATAGTCGCATAACGAATGATTTGCATATACTTAACCATTCCATCTCTCTCTTTTTTCATCTGTCCTAGTGGAGCAAAAGTAGCAGCTAAAAGTTCCATAATGATTGAAGCGGTGATGTAAGGCATGATTCCAAGAGCGATAATAGACATTCTCTCTACAGCATTTCCACTAAACATATTAAAAAGTCCTAGTGCATCCGCTTGATGTGAATCGAAAAATGAAGCAATAACAGCAGTATCAACGCCTGGAACTGGCACATAAGCCAGTAGGCGATAGATAAATAAAAACCCGATAGTAATAAGTATCTTATTTACTAGATTTTTATTCACGACTATTTACCTGTAGTAGTAACACTGTCGTCTTTGATTTTTGATGCTAAATCTTTAGCATTCGCACCAACTAGTTTAACTTTGCTAACACTTGCGGCAATTTTGTGAACACCACGGATAGTCTCCATAGTAATTTCAGCTAATTCTGCAACTGCTTTGATTTTCTCTACATTTATAACATAAGGTTTTACATTATTTGAGTGAAATCCAATCTTAGGAAGTCTTTTTGCAAGTTGCATTTGACCACCCTCAAAGTTTCTCTTTCTTTTGTTACCTGAACGAGATTTTTGACCTTTTTGTCCACGAGCTGAAGTTTTTCCAGTTCCTGAAGCTTGTCCACGACCAACTCTTTTACGATTCTTTGTAGAACCTTCTGCTGGCGTTAAATTTTCAATACCCATTATCTATCCTTTAATACGAGTTAGTGCTTCAACTGTAGCACGAACCACTGTGTTTGGATTGTTTGAGCCAATTGACTTTGTAAGCATGTCTTGAAAACCTGCAAGTTCAAGAACAGGACGAACTGCTCCACCTGCGATAACACCTGTACCTTCAGATGCTGGCTTCAAAAGAACACGACTTGCATTGTACTTATGCTCAATATCATGTGCTATTGTTGTACCTTTAATACTTACTGTAGTTAGGTTTTTAAAAGCGTTATCAACAGCTTTACGTATAGCATCAGGAACCTCTTTTGCTTTACCAGAACCATAGCCAACTGTACCATTTTTGTTACCAACTACAATAAGTGCAGTAAAACGAAATCTTCTACCACCCTTAACAACTTTAGTAACACGACCAATATTTACGATCGCTTCTTCAAATTCTTCTCTATTGATTTCCATCATAGCCCCTAAAACTTAATTTCGTTTGCACGAAGTGCTTCACCAAATGCAGCTATTACACCGTGATATTGGTAACCATTACGATCAAAAACAATCTCAGAGATCTTAGCAGTTTTAAGTTTAGCAGCAAACGCCTCACCTAGAGCCGTAGCACCCTCTTTGTTTGACTTGTGACCACTCTCTTTTGAATTTAATGCACAAATTGTTGTAGCACTAACATCATCGATAGCCTGTACACTCAGATAACGATTTGAACGAAACACAGAAACACGAGGAAGTGTAGCACAACCAGATATTTTCGCACGAATACGACGCTTTCGTTTTATACGATTAGCAATTTTGCTTTTTAATACTTTAGCATTCATCTATACTCCTCCCTTATTTCTTAGCAGTTTTACCGGCTTTACGCACGATATGCTCATCTTTGTACTTAACACCTTTACCTTTGTAAGGCTCTGGTGGTCTAAATGCTCTAATCACTGCCGCAGCTTGACCAAGAGCTTGCTTGTCATGGCTTTTAAGAGTTATTAGATTTTTCTCAACACTAGCTTCAATGCCTTCTGGAAGATCAAAATTAATATCATGTGAAAATCCTAGTTGAAGGTTTAGCACTCTACCATTTACAGCAGCACGGTAACCAACACCATTAATTTCAAGTTCTTTAGTGTAACCATCAGTTAAACCAACAACGATATTTTGAGCTAAAGCTCTATATGTTCCCCAAAATGCTCTATGAGCTTTTTCATCTGACTTTGAAGTAAAAGAAAGTGTACTGTTTTCAAGTGAAAAATCAACATTTCCTTTAGTATCTAAATCTACACTATTTTTGCCTTTAGCAAAAGTTATAACATCGCCATTTGTACTAACTTTAATATCGCTAGCAAAATTTACAGGTAATTTACCAATTCTTGACATGTTATCCCCTTACCAAACTGTACACATAACTTCGCCACCAATACCAAGCTCATAAGCTTTGTCATTTGATAGAACGCCGTGTGATGTACTTACTATAATAGTTCCGTAACCATTTTTAAATCTCTTAATACCTTCTTTACCTTTGTAAACACGTCTACCAGGCTTAGATACTCTTTGAAGTTCATTGATTACAGTTTTACCTTCATCATTGTACTTTAGTACAACTTTGATTGTTTTTTTAACGCCATCTTCAAGAACATTACAACTCTCGATATAGCCTTTTTCAACTAAGATATTTGCTAATGCTTCAACACTCTTAGAGTGTACTAAAGTAGTAACTGGTAATCTTCTCATACCTGCATTACGAACACGAGTTAACGCGTCTGACACTAAGTCATTTATTGCCATTTATTATTCCTTATTTTTTGCGAGTCGAAAAAAATTCAACTGCGAATGAATAGAAGTTTCCTTTTGGAAGGCAGAGCCTACCAAGAAGACTTTCTAACACCTGGGATTAATCCCTCATTTGCCATTTTTCTAAAACAGATACGGCAGATCCCAAAGTCACGAAGTACAGAGTGTGGACGCCCACAGATTTGACATCTTGTATATCCACGTACTTTGAACTTAGGCTCTCTTTTTGCTTTAGCTATCATTGACTTTTTAGCCATTAGTTACTCCCTTTTGTAAAAGGCATACCCATTTTCTCTAAAAGAGCAAAACCAGCCTTGTCAGAATCAGCACTTGTTACAACTGTGATATTCATACCATGAATTTGCATGATCGAATCATAGCTAATCTCTGGGAAGATAAGTTGCTCATCAAGTCCGAAGTTATAGTTACCACGGCCATCAAAACCATTTCTAGGAACACCACGGAAGTCTTTTACACGAGGAAGTGCGATAGATACAAGGCGATCTAGAAAGTTGTACATGCTTTCACCACGAAGTGTTACACGAACACCAACTGGCATACCTTCACGAACTTTAAAACCAGCTACTGATTTTTTAGCTATAACTGTAGTTGCCTTTTGACCAGCAATCATTGTTATAGTATCTTCAATATTTTGGATAAGTTTATTATCTTTCATTGCAAAACCAGCACCAACAGAGATTACTATTTTCTCTACTTTAGGAGTTTGCATAGGATTTTTAACACCTAGATCTGCTTGTAGATCAGCTCTTAGGGCTAAATATTTATCTTTTAAACGAGCCATTATTATGCCTCCACTTTACGAACATTTGAAACATCTATAGGCATCTCTTTATTGATATGTCCGCCTTTAGTATTGTCTTCAGTTGGTTTGATTGCTTTTTTAGCTACTTTACAACCTTCTACTATTACCTTGTTTTTCTTAGGCATAACAGATAGTACTTTAGCTTTAGTTCCGCGATCATCACCAGCGATAATTTCTACAGTATCGCCTTTTTTAAATTTAAATTTTGCCATTAAACAACCTCCGGTGCAAGAGATACTATTTTCATAAATCCAGCATAACGAACTTCACGACCAACAGGTCCGAAGATACGAGTACCTATTGGCTCTCTCTTGTCATCAAGTATAACAGCTGCATTATCATCAAAACGGATAAGAGAACCATTTTCACGGTGAACCTCTTTCGCAGTTCTAACGATAACAGCTTTTACAACTTTACCTTTTTTAACTTTAGCAGTTGGAGTCGCTTTTTTAACAGAAGCAACTATTACATCACCTATTGTTGCGTAACGACGCTTTGAACCACCAAGTACCTTAATACACATAATCTCTTTAGCACCTGTATTGTCAGCTACATTCAGACGAGTAAAACCTTGAATCATTACTCTGCTCCTTTTATAACCGATTTAAGTCTAAAAGATTTAGTTTTTGAAAGTGGACGACACTCTACTGCTGTAATCTCATCACCTACTTTTACTTCATTGCGCTCATCATGTACTAAGTACTTTTTGAAACGTCTTACAACTTTGTGGTAACGAGGATGCATTACACGGCGTTCTACAACGATAGAAACCGTTTTTTCGCCTGCAATAGTAACTACTTTACCTTGAATTTCACGCTTATGTGTCATACTCTGGCCCCTAGTTTGCCACTGCATTAATAGCAGTGTTGATTTTAGCAATATTTTTCTTAGCAACACGAAGTTCGCTAGTATTATTTAATTGCATCATCTTTTGTTTTATTTTTAGAGTAAACAATTCAGTTTTTTTCTCTTTTAGCATAACCTTAAGTTCTGCTACGTTTTTATCTGCTAAATCAATATATTTCATTGCTCAACTCCGCAGTAATTATTTTAGTCTTAAATGGCAACTTGTGCATTGCAAGAGCTAACGCTTCACGCGCTATATCATGTGGAACACCAGCCATTTCAAATATAATACGACCTGGTTTAATATTCATAACCCATTGATCAACTG
Source organism: Sulfurimonas sp. (assembly GCF_023228785.1). GTDB lineage: Bacteria > Campylobacterota > Campylobacteria > Campylobacterales > Sulfurimonadaceae > Sulfurimonas. The sequence continues at coordinate 1,863 of NZ_JALOAN010000029.1, read as the reverse complement.
AACCTTTACCCTTACCCATACGAGTCTCAAGAGGTTTAGAAGTTAGTGGTTTAGCAGGAAACACACGGATCCAAATCTTACCATTTCTTTTAATATGACGAGTAGCTGAAATACGAGCTGCTTCAATCTGACGAGAGTTAATACGACCTGCTTCAACCGCTTTAAAAGCGATATCACCAAATGCTAGAGTATAACCCGAACGAGCGTAACCACGGTTACGACCTTTCATTACCTTACGATACTTTGTTCTCTTTGGCATCAACATAATTATTCAGCCTTTTCTTTTCTTGGAGCGCGTTTTCTTGGACGCTCTTGCTTTTCTTCTTTAGCTTCAGCTGGGATACCTTTAGTAAGTACCTCACCTTTGAATATCCACACTTTAACACCTATACAACCGTATTGTGTATGAGCTTCAGCGAAACCATAGTCTATCTTAGCACGAAGTGTATGAAGAGGAACACGTCCCTCTAAGTACCACTCAGTACGAGCCATTTCAGCTCCACCTAAACGACCGCTAACAGAAACTTTAATACCTTTAGCACCTGAACGTTGTGCAGTTTGCATAACTTTTTTCATAGCTCTTCTAAATGCAACACGACGCTCTAATTGAGTAGCAACATTCTCAGCAACTAGTTGAGATGAAACCTGAGCTTTTTTCTCTTCTTTTATGTTTACTGAAACTGGTTTTGCAATCAGTTTTTCTAGAGATGTTTTAAGCTTCTCAATATCCGCACCTTTTTTACCAATAATGATACCAGGGCGAGCTGCAACGATAGTTACACGAAGTCTCTTTATAGTTCTTTCTATAATGATGTTAGCAACACCTGCATAGTAAAGTTCTTTCTTTAAAAATGTACGAATCTTGTGATCTTCACCTAAAGCTGCTGGAGCAGTTTTAAAGTTAGGAAACCATCTGCTCTCCCAGTTACGGTTGATTCCAAGACGTAAACCAATAGGATTAACTTTTTGACCCATATTATTTACCCTCTACTTCTACTAAGATATGTGCAGTTGGCTTTCTGATCCCAGATGCCATACCACGCGCACGCGGTCTAAATCTTTTTAGAACTGGACCATTATCAATACGACATGATGTAATAGTACAATCCTCTGCTTCATTACCACTGTTTGCAACTGCAGATGCAACAACTTTAGCGATGATTTTAGCTGCCTTATTTGGAGTGAATTCTAAAGATGCTAACGCAAGTTCTGCATTCATACCTTGAATTTCTCTCGCTATAAGACGAGATTTGATTGGTGAAACACGGATAAATTTTAATAATGCTCTAGCCATGATTACCCCTTCTTCTGAACAGAGCCCTTGTGGCCCTTGAATGTACGAGTTGGTGCGAATTCACCAAGTTTATATCCAATGTGATTCTCTGTAACATATACAGGAATGAATTGTCTTCCGTTGTGAACATTTATAGTAAAACCAACCATTTCAGGAAGAACCATAGATCTTCTTGACCATGTTTTAATAGGTTTTTTACTGCCCTCTGCTTTAGCTGCTTGGACTTTTTTTACTAAATGGTCATCAACAAATGGACCTTTTTTTACTGAACGAGCCATTGTTAACCTACCCTTCTTGCATTTGGTTTACGGCGAGTAATAATAAGATTATCACTAGCTTTCTTACGACGAGTTTTAGCACCCTTCGTTGGTTTACCCCATGGAGTAACTGGATGACGACCTGAGTTCGTTTTACCTTCACCACCACCATGTGGGTGATCAATTGGGTTCATAGCAGAACCACGAGTTTGAGGACGAATTCCTAAATGTCTTTGACGACCAGCTTTTGCTATAACGATATTACCAAACTCTTCGTTACCAACTGAACCAATAGTAGCTAAACACTCACCT
>NZ_JALOAN010000028.1 GCF_023228785.1 Sulfurimonas sp. | reverse complement strand
TTTCAATGATCTCAAACAATCTCAAAAGCTTCAACTCGAAGTCTCTCTAGGCCTTTTAAACAAGGTCTCTTTGTTTGTGGATGGGAATTATAGGGGGTTGTAGCTTAATCGCTTCTTAAAATAATATAGAGTTTAAAAGAAAGCTTCTAGGTGTTTATTTTCATTTGATTTTATGTTATTTTTTCTACTTTCCCTTACATATATAAAGGGTTTAAAAGTGCTGTTGCTATGTATTAACTCTTTATATATAAAATTCTTATCAAACTATATTATGAGGAAAAAATTATGGGACTATATGATCGCGATTACGCTAGAGGCAACTCTTTTTCTTACGAGAGTGCCTCTCGCAGTGATTCTCAAATCATCTCTTTTGTTAAAGAAACATATAAGTTATTTGCAGCATCTATGATGGCTGGTGCAGTTGGCGCTTATGTTGGTGTTCCACTAGCTGGAACTATTGCGGCTTGGTTTATACCTCTATTTATTTTAGAGATTGGACTTCTTATCGGGCTTCACTTTGTAAAGCATAAGCCAGGGATAAATCTTATGGTTATGTTTGCATTTGTATTTATGACAGGTCTTATGTTGGCACCCTTACTTTCACAGACACTTGGAATGAGCGGTGGTGGAACAATTATTGGCAATGCTTTTGCTATGACTGCTGTTGTTTTTGGAGCTATGAGTTTTTACGCTATTAAAACTACAAAAGATTTTACAAGTTACGGCAAGCCTTTAATGATTGCTCTTGTTGTTGTTATTGGGTTTTCTATCGTAAATTTATTTTTAGGTAGTCCAATGCTGAGTGTTATTATTTCTGGTGCTGTTGTATTTTTATTTAGCATCTTAGTTGTATATGACACTCAAAACATTATGAACGGTTCTTATGAAACACCTATTGATGGAGCTATTGCACTATACTTAGACTTTCTAAACATTTTTACTGCACTACTTCATCTTTTTGGTATCTTTGGTAGTGACGACTAAAGAACCTTTATCACCCGAACTTTATCGGGTGATTGATGCAAATCTTAACCGCCTCAAAGAGGGCATACGAGTTGTTGAAGATATTTTACGATATCGAGACAACAACAAAGAACTCTCCTTAAAACTAAAACAACTTCGACACAAATCAAAAATCGATGAAATAGATAAACTTCTACTTCATAGAGATAGCATCAAAGATGTACTTCGCCCAACTACTAATAGTGAACTAGATCGAGTAGATATAAAAAATATTATTATTGCAAACTTTAAAAGAGCAGAAGAATCTTGCAGAGTTTTAGAAGAGCTTTTTAAACTTTACGATACAAAGCAGAGTGAAAATTTCAAATATATAAGATATGAGCTTTATAACTTAGAAAAAGAGATAGTTCTTCAAGAGAAGTAGTTATGTATAAAGGAAGACTACCTCAAACTCCAGATAGTTTAGTGGATAATCTCGCATAAGTTTTTTTGTCTCTTTATAACTTAATACCTTTCTAGATCCACTAACACCACTTTTTTTTATATACCTAAACATATCTCTTGAGGATTCAAACTCTAACTTATACTGGATTACTTCCATCTCTGCATCTAAATGTTTTTTTTGAAGTGATTCTATCTCTTTTGCACTTCTTAGCAGTGGAGTTAAGTTTGCCGTTTTGTTTAGTGTTTTAAATGTGTTTGAGCTAAAGATGGCTAAAGAGAATCTTGCGTCAAGCTTTTTTATCTCATAAAAGATTCTCTCAAGATCTTCTGCCCACTGAAGAGCTGATGCTGAAAATATGTGCTCATACTTTTTCTCTAGAGTCTTTCTGAACAAACTTGCATCGTTAAAGTCTCCATATATACAGTGTATGTTTTCAGATTTTGGATGCAGTTCTAACATTCCTCTGGCAAAGTCCACACCCGTGAAACTATCATAGTCCCAATCTATCTTGCTACAAACTGCACCGCTTCCACAGCCTAGATCTAGGATCTTCCTAGGCTCATAGTCTAGCTTGTTAAAAAGTCTCTCTATAACTCTCTTTTGTATAATATTGTAAGAGCCATAATGTAGAGCATTTTTAGAAAACTCTGAGCTTATTTTCATCGTTTATTTGCTACTAAGGATATGATAAAAATAACAAGTATAGAGAGCACTATAGTAGCTCCTGATGGCAAAGACATATAAAAGGATAGAGTCATACCAGATGCAACGCTAAAGATGGCAAAAAATAGAGATATGAAGAGTGTTTTAGCGAAGCCTTGTCTGTATTGAAGCGCTGAGACTGTTGGGATAACCATCAACGCACCTATAAGAAGGCTTCCAACAACTCTAATAGAGAGCGCTATAATAATGGCTACAATAGTTACCAACAGAAAGCTTAAAAGTCTAACTCTAATTCCGCTTGTTTTTGCAACCTCTTCATCATAAGCTATAAAGTAAAACTCTTTTGCAAAAATGAGCAAAACGCTAAGACAAACTATGCCAAAGATAAAGATAGTTATTAGATCTGCATCACTAACTGCGAGTATAGATCCAAAGAGGTATGAGAATAGCGAGTTATTAAATGCACCACCTAAAGAGACAATGATAACGGCAATTGCTAAAGATCCAGATAAAAATATGGCAAGAACTGCATCAGAGTATAGTGAAAAACTATATCTAAGATACTCAATAAGCCACGCTGAGAGAATAGCGATGATAACTGCCATCCAAAGAGGGTTAAACCCTGCAACCAATCCAACAGCAACTCCTACTAAAGCAGAGTGTGCAAGAGTTTCACTTATCATTGAGTAACGTCTTAAAACTACAAAAGTTCCACTAATAGATGCGAGAGTGGCGATAATCATTCCAGCTAAAAAAGCTCTTTGCATAAATTCATATTCAAAAATCTCTAACATATTAGTGCTCGTGCTTATGGTTATGAATTAGGTGTGCATCTATACCGTAAAGATCACTCATATCTTCACAACTAAGAGCTTCTTTAGGGTTATTGCAGATTACTGCTTTTTGGTTTATGGTAAAGAGTCTTGCAATATCATCAGCTATAACACCGATGTCATGAGTGATAAAGACAATGGTGATCTTCTCTTTTTTATTTAACTCTCGTAAAAGTTCGTAAAATCTTTGTTGAGAAGAGACATCCACGCCAGTGTTTGGCTCATCTAGTATGAGTATTTCAGGTCTAGATGCCAAAGCCCTTGCACACATCACTCTCTGTCTTTGTCCACCTGATAGTGTGCCTATCATTTTGTCTTTTAGATGATAAACATCCATTTTTCTCATCGCATCTTCGACTCTTAGTTTATCTTCTTGGCTCTCTTTTGAGAAGAGTTTTCGCTTTGAAGTTCGACCCATCTTTACAACATCTTGTGTTGTAGCTGGAAAAGATGCATCTACATGACTTGCTCTTTGTGGAACATAGCCTATCTTGTGCCACTCTTTAAAGTCTTTTATCTTTTTACCAAATATCCGAACTTCACCCTTAGTCTCTTTTTCAAGTCCTAATAAAATTCTTATAAGAGTAGTTTTTCCGCCACCATTTGGTCCAATGATAGCGATATAGTCTTGAGCAAAAATCTCAAAAGACACATTTCTTAGTATCTCTTGATCATCTACAATAAAATATAGGTTTTTTACATCAAAGATTGGTAGTGAAAATTTCATTCGCACTCAAGAGCTTTAGTTATTTTTTCTAGATTTTCAAGCATAATGTCTTTGTAGCTTAACTTCTTCTGTGCCTCATCGGCTGTTATATTTCCTAATGGTTGAAGCACATCAACATTTACTTTTGCCTCAGCAGCAATACTTTTCATAGCTTTATCACTTACAAAACTCTCAAAAAAGACAACACTTAGATCATGCTCTTTTACATGTTCTATTAGTTTTAACATATTTTGCGCATCTGGTTGTGCATCTGGAGAGAGTCCGCTAAGAGCTTCGACTTTAAATCCATAATTTTGACTTAGATAAGAAAAAGCATTGTGATTTACTATGATGGTCTCTTTTTTACAAGATGTTAGTCTCTTTCTATACTCTGCATCTATCATCTCTAGTTCAGATATATAATTTTTTGCATTTCTTCTATATAGTTCTTCATTTTGGGTTGAGAGTTTTGAGATCTCATCAGTTATGATTTGTGTAGCACTTATCATATTTTGTATATCTAGCCAATAGTGTGGATCTACCTCTTCTTCATGACCTTCATGGTGATGGTGGTCGTGGTCTTCATGGTTGCAACTTCCATGCTCTGAGTTTAAAAGTTTTACATGTTTACTCATATCTATAACTTTGTTTTTAAACTCAAAAGAGTGTGTCCATGGCTCAAGTCCAGCCCCACTATAAACAACAATATCACTTTGCATGATCTTTGCCATTAACTTTGGAGTAGGCTCAAAACTATGTGCATCTACTCCAAAAGGTAAAATCATAACTAGATCTATAGTATCATTTGAAATATTTTTTGCTATATCATAGAGTGAAAATGTGCTTAATGCTACTGTTGGTTTTATTTGTTCTTTCTCCTGTGCTAACTTAGCATCTTGCTTTAAAACAAACATTTGTAGTAAAAAAACAGCAATTATTAGTAAAAAAACAACATTTCTAAAATCTCTCATTAATTCTCCGAACTTTTTTAAAATTATATCTAATTTTGTAATAATTATTTTTTTTGGATATAATTCGCCACTTTTAAAATAGCATGGAGAATAAATCACACTAGTGTGATGGGCTTCCTGCCGAAGGGAACCAAGCATTAGCGTAACTCAAGGAATTTACTTCCTTTAGTGTTGTGAATGAAAATCAAAGGTTTCCTTAAATTTTATGAAAAAAATTAAAGGAATTTATAAATGACAACTAGTTTTTTACTCATTGTTCAGATAATTTTAGTTGTAATACTAGTAATAGCTGTACTTCTTCAAAAAAGCTCAAGCATAGGGCTTGGTGCTTATAGTGGCTCAAATGATTCTGTTTTTGGTGCTAAAGGACCAAACTCTTTTTTAGCTAAAACTACTTTTCTTATAGGCTTTTTGTTTGTATCAAACACTATAGCTTTGGGTTACTTGTACTCTACTTCTGCGCAAAGCTCAGTAGTTGACAATATGGTAGAATCTACTCATGTAGAAGCTCCAACGACACCTCTTCAAGCTCCTAAAAGTGATGCTTCACCAGAAGCTCCAGCTGCAGAATAGTTGCATTTTTGCAACTGTTTTTGCTCCAATATTCATTCTAAATTATCCCCAAACATCTCCTCTTTAGTATCAAATAAAGATATTTTGCTACAATATCACAACTATTTTTCAAAATATTTAAGGAAATCTAATGTTAAATGAAATCTACAACTCGTGCGAAGCAAATATGAAATCTGGTATAGAACATATGCTAAGAGATTTTAAAACACTAAGAACAGGAAAAGTTACAACTTCTGTTTTAGACAATGTAAAAATCGACTACTATGGAACTCTAACTCCTCTTGATCAAGTAGGCTCAGTTATAGCTGCCGATGCAACAACTATAATTGTAAATCCTTGGGAAAAACAGCTACTAAGCAGTATTGAGAGTGCGATCTCTGCTGCAAATGTTGGAGCAACTCCTAACAACGATGGCGAGCAAATTAAACTATTTTTTCCTGCCATGACGGTTGAACAAAGACAAGAGTCTGTAAAGAAAATGAAAGGTATGGGAGAAAATGCAAAAGTTTCTATCAGAAATGATAGAAAACACGCAAATGATCAGATCAAAAAACTTGAAAAAGATAAAGAAACAACACAGGATGAGTCAAAGTCTGCTCAAGACAACATTCAAAAAATCACTGATAAATATATAGCAAGTATCGATAACATAGTAAAAGACAAAGAAGCTGAAATACTAAAGGTTTAAAAAAGATGGATATAAAACAAATATATATGGATGCAGATGCTCTTTTGGAGGGTCATTTTAAACTAAGCAGTGGCAATCACTCACAATTTTACCTACAATCTGCAAAGGTTTTAGAAGATCCAAAGACAGCTAAACTTTTAGCTGATGCACTAGCAAAGCAAATCAAAGAGAGTGGACTTAAGATCGACACTGTTTGTGCACCTGCACTTGGTGGGCTTATAGCTGGTTTTGCGCTTGCAACCGCACTTGATGTTCGTTTTATATTTGCTGAGAGAGTTGATGGAGTTATGTCTATGCGTAGAGGCTTTGAAGTAAGCCGTGGCGAGAGAGTTCTTATGTGCGAAGATATCATCACAACTGGTGGATCTGCGATGGAAGCTGCACGAGTAGTAGAGAACTTTGGTGGTAAGATAGTTGGAGTTGCAGCTCTTGCAAATCGTGGTTTTTGCAGACGCGAAAACAGCACACTAGAGTCAAAATCAAACTGTAAACTTCCGCAAGATATTCCTTTCTTTGCCCTAGAAGATTTTACATTTGTTATGTATGAGCCAAGTGAGTGTCCACTTTGTAAAGATGGCTCAATTGCCATAAAACCTGGAAGTCGTGGAAATTAAAAACCAAAGGTTAAAAAGGCATGGAAACACTCGATATCTATCTTCTTGTCATTGCTTTTTTAACCCTTTTGAGCGTACTTGCGAGTAAACTCTCAAATACTTTTGGGGTTCCCGCTCTCTTTATATTTTTAGGCTTAGGAATGCTTGCTGGCTCAGATGGCTTGTTAGGAATTCACTTTGATGATGTAGAAATCGCACGAAATGTAGGAACAGTTGCTCTGATTTTTATTCTTTTTGGTGGAGGTCTTGATACTGCTTTTAGAGCTATTAAACCCGTCTTAAAAGAAGGGATTTTACTAGCAACCTTAGGTGTAGTGCTAACAGCACTAGTAGTAGCCATCGGCATTTACTTTCTTTTTGACTTTAGCTTTTTAGAGTCTTTGCTAATAGGCGCTATTATCTCTTCAACTGATGCTGCCGCTGTCTTTGCAATCCTGCGAGCAAAAGGAATTCACTTAAGGAAAAAGTTAGCTCCGCTCTTAGAACTTGAATCTGGAAGTAATGATCCAATGGCTATTTTTCTAACTATTGCTATCTTGCAAATGATTATTTTGCCACAACTTCCTTCTGTAGGTGAGTGGATCTTAGAGTTTTTCTTACAGTTTATTATCGGGGGAGTCTTAGGGTATATCTTTGGGATCACACTTCCTATGATTTTAAATAGAGTTCATTTGAGTTTTTACGGGCTCTATCCAGTCCTTACTATTGGATGGGTTTTGTTATTGTTCTCAAGTACTTCTATGTTAGATGGAAATGGATTTTTAGCGGTTTATATAGCAGGAATAGCAGCCAATACCAAAGAGTTTGTTCACAAAAAAAATCTTGTAGGTTTTCATGATGGTGTCTCATGGATGATGCAAATTGCTGTCTTTTTAGTCTTAGGCTTATTAGTTTTTCCATCAGAACTACCAAATGTTGCACTATCTTCTTTAGCTATTGCTTTTTGGTTGATGTTTGTTGCTCGTCCTTTGGGAGTCTTTTTGAGTATGCACTTTAGCACATTTCCTTTTAGGGAGAAGTTGTTTATCTCGTGGGTTGGGCTTAGAGGGTCGGTTCCAATTATTTTAGCAACATACCCATTTATAGAAAATTTTGAACACTCTGCCTTGATCTTTAATATGGTTTTTTTCATTGTTCTTGCATCTATTTTAATTCAAGGTACATCTCTGCCATTTGTTGCAAGATGGCTAAAAGTTGAAGTGACTAAAGATGACAAAGACAAAAAAATATCATTTTCTCCACTTTTTTACAAGTCATTAAAACAGTTTTATATCCAAAAAAGTTCTCCTGTCATAAACAAAAGTATTGTGGAACTTGATCTACCGCTAGATTTTTTAATTCTTCTAATTAACCGCAATGGTAGATATTTCAAGCCTACTGGATCTACACTACTTGAAGAAAACGATATGCTACTCATTCAGTGTGGAACAAAAAAACAGTATAAAAAAGGCTTAGAGCGCTTTACATAAAATAGTTGTGGCTCAACGACATCTCTATATATTTCTTAATTTGCAGCTCATCATCTTCTCAACAAGAACCTTGCCAACCTCACGCTTAGAATCTACCATAACCGTAATATCAAGATCTTGTAGTGCTTTTATCTCTTCAAGCGATGCTACTTTTACTATAAGGTTTATGTCCTTTGTATGTTTGAGTACTGCTTCACAAATAGCACGTTTTTTATCAATGTTGTCAAGTGTTACGATCACCGCTACTGAACTCTCAGCATTTAGTGCTTCAAGCATTGAGAGTTTTGACATATCCCCTAAATAAGCCTCTTTACCCGCTTTTATAGCTTCTTGAACATGTTTTGGAGAGTTGTCTATTACAACATGAGGTGCATCTACAGCTTCAAGCTCTTTAGCAACAAACTTACCTATAATACTGTAACCACAAACGATGACATGATCTTTTCTTCTAGCAAACTCTTTAGTATCTATCGCTAAATATTCCTCACGAGTAAAATAGTCAATTGCTCCACTAATTCTAGAGATAAAAAATGGCGTTATCATCATAGAAAAGATTACAACAAGAACAAAAAGAGCCTCTAGATCTTTTTCTAATAGCCCGCCGTTAGACGCGACTGCAAAGATTACAAAAGAAAACTCTCCAACTTGAGAAAGGGCAAGAGAAGTCTTTAGTGAAGTGGCATGTTCACTTGTTATACGAAGCAGTATATACATAATAAGTGTTTTTATAATTAAAACAAGAACAAAGATGCCAACTGTAAGCCAAAAATGGTTTATGAAGTACATCAGATCTATCTTCATTCCAACGATGATAAAAAATGTTCCAAGCAAGATATCTTTAAATGGCGCTATATCAAACTCCACTTTGTGATGGTACTTTGTCTCAGCTATTATCATCCCAGCCACAAAAGCACCAAGTGAGTAAGTAAAGCCAAAAAAAGATGCCAAAAGTGAGGCACTTATAACTATAAAAAGTACAGATCCCATAAAAAGCTCTTCTACTTCACTTGATGTTGAGAAGTGTAAAAGCCATGTCATAAGTCTTTTACCAACTACAAAAAGAAGTCCTACAACTATGATGGCACTTATGGCAGTATCTCTTAATATAACTGCAATTGAGCTATCACCACTACTTGTTAAAAAACTTAAAAGTATTAGTATTGGGATAACTGCAATATCTTGAAATATAAGTATCCCCGTAGCTCTTTGTCCATAGGGCGTATATATCTCTTTTGAAGCCTTTAAGTAGCTTAAAACTACAGCAGTAGAAGAGAGTGCAAATGCTAAAGATAAGATAACAGCAGAGATAGTCTCCATACTAAAAACAAAGTGTGCAATGGCAAAAACAACCGCTGCTGTTAGTCCAACTTGTAAGAAACCATTTAAAAATATCTCTTTTTTCATGGAGTTCATTTTGTTTAAAGAGATCTCAAGCCCTATAGTAAACATCAAAAAAACTATACCAAACTCACCGATATGTTCTAGTGTGCTCGACTCTTTTAAATATTGCAGATCAAAAGCATATACAAGAACAGTTCCTGTTAGTATGTAACCAATGATCTGTGAGACTCCTAGGCGTTTTAAAAGTAAGTTAAAAACTGTAGAAATACCTAGAGCCATAACAATATATAAAAGTGTTGCGTCCATCAAAAGCCTTGCGTTAATTTTTGCAATTATATAATATCTTTTTTAAAAAGAGCTATAGAGATTTTAAGAGACTCTGTAATATAATCCGCGATTAATTATATTTAAAAATAGTCACTATACATCTCGCTTACGTGAGTAGATGCTATCTCAGTGACAGGCAAAATCAAAAACTATAAATTAGGAAAAAGCATGACAAAGTATATTTTTGTAACTGGTGGAGTTTTAAGTTCTCTTGGAAAAGGGATAACAGCAGCAAGTGTCGGAACACTGCTTAAACACTCTGGTAAAAAAGTCGGCATGCTAAAAATTGACCCTTATATAAATGTAGATCCAGGGACTATGAGTCCACTAGAACATGGTGAAGTTTTTGTCACAAAAGATGGGGCTGAAACAGATCTAGACATAGGAAACTATGAGAGATTTCTTGACACTTCATACTTAAAGTCTAGTAACTTTACTACAGGTCAAGTCTACTCAAGTGTTATAGAGCGTGAGCGAGCTGGTGGTTACCTAGGGCAGACTATTCAAGTTATTCCTCACATTGTAGGCGAAATCGTAAACCGCATAAAACTAGCTGGTGAAGGCCATGAGATCTTAGTTGTTGAGCTTGGCGGAACTGTTGGAGATATAGAAGGTCTTCCTTTTATGGAAGCTATTAGGCAGATGAAGCATGATGAAGAAGTTGTTGGTACTTTTTTTATCCATGTAACTCTTATACCTTATATAAAAGCAGCTGGAGAGATGAAATCGAAGCCTACTCAGCACTCAGTTCAAGAGCTTCGTCGTATTGGGATTACTCCGCAGATGATTATTGCAAGAAGTGAATTTCCTCTGCCAAAAACTTTTAAGAAAAAGCTAGCAATGAGCTGTGATGTCTCTCAAGATAGTGTCATTGAAGCACTTGATGCTGCTACTATTTATGATATTCCTGTTACTTTTTTAAGACAAAATATTTTAAAACCTATAGCAAAAGAGCTAGATCTAGGGGAACTTGATCCTGATATGGAAGAGTGGGACTCTCTAGTTAAAAAGATAGTTCAGCCCAAAAACCGTGTAGTTGTAGGTTTTGTTGGAAAGTATTTAGAGTTAAAAGAGGCTTACAAATCACTAACAGAATCACTTATCCATTCAGGCGCTCATCTTGATACTAGAGTAGATATAACTTGGGTAGATTCTGAAGAAGTTGAGGAGCGAGGAGCTGAAGTACTACTTGGTGATTGTGACTCCATCTTAGTAGCTGGCGGTTTTGGAAATCGTGGAGTTGAGGGTAAGATAAAAGCCATAGAGTACGCGAGAGTTAACAAGATCCCTTATCTTGGGATCTGTCTTGGTATGCAGCTCACTTTAGTTGAGTACGCTAGAAATGTTTTAGGTTTAGAGGGTGCAAACTCTGTTGAGTTCGATGAAGAAACTCCTCATCCTATGGTCTATCTTATAGACAACTTTTTAGATCAAAATGGAGATTCGCAGATAAGAACTCACAAATCTCCAATGGGTGGAACACTTAGACTTGGAGAGTATCCATGCGACACAAAAGAGGGTTCTATAATCAGAGAAGCTTACAATGGTGAAAAAACAATATATGAAAGACATCGTCATCGTTATGAAGCCAATCCTGCATATAGAGATCAACTTGAAGCTGCTGGAATGATTGTAACGGGCGAATATGATGGACTTATAGAGAGTGTTGAGATAGAAGGGCATCCTTGGTTTTTAGGTGTTCAGTTTCATCCAGAGTTTACCTCAAGACTTCAAACTCCAAACCCTTCTATCCTCGCTTTTGTTAAAGCATCTCTTGGTGCTCTTGAGTAGTTGAAGATACTAAACAAACAAGCACTCTTTGAGCTACTCTCTTGTCGCTTTGAGAGTGGAGATAAAAAACTCAAAGAGATCCCAGATCCAGCCCTCTTAAAAGATGCAACTACTTCAGCAAAAAGAATTGCAGATGCCATAAGATCTAGACAAAAGATCACTCTTGTCGGAGATTATGATGTAGATGGGATAAGTTCTAGTGCTATTATGGTGGAGTTTTTTAAGCAGATCCCATATCCACTAGATGCCATCATCCCAAACCGCTTTAGAGATGGATATGGGGTTAGTCCTAACGTTTTAGAGAGAGTAGATGCAGATCTCATCATAACTGTAGACAATGGCATAACAGCTATAGAAGCCGCTCGTATCTGCAAAGAAAGAGGCATAGATCTCATCATAACAGATCATCATACACCAAGTGCAGATCTACCAGATGCTTACACTATAGTAGATCCAAAGCTTGATGATTGTAACTATCCTTTTAAAGAGATCTGTGGTGCTCAAGTAGCATGGTTGCTTCTGGCTTTAGTTAAAAGGGAGCTAGATCTTAAGATAGATATGAGAGAGTTTTTAGACATTTTAGCCATCGCTATCATTGCAGACATTATGCCACTCATCGACATAAACAGAACCCTTGTAAGAGAGGGCTTAAAAGTTTTAAAGAGATCTCAAAGACCAGCTTCCATCATCATAAGAGACTTTTTAAACAAGTCTAGCATCTCTTCAGAAGATATAGCTTTTCAAATAGCTCCTCGTATAAACTCCGCAGGAAGACTCGAAGATGCTTCCATCGCACTAGAGTTTTTCACAGCCCCAACTCTACAAAAGGCATATGAGCAGTTTGAGAAGCTCACACTTTTAAATGAACTTAGAAAAGAGACTGAACAAGAAGCTACGAGTGAGGCTATACTTGAAGTAAATGAAGATGATAGCATCATAGTCGTAGCAAGCGAGAACTGGCATGAGGGAGTTGTTGGTATCGTGGCTTCTAGACTTGTAGATAAGTTTGCAAAACCTGCCATAGTTTTAAACATAAAAGATGGCATAGCAAAGGGAAGTGCTAGAAGCATAGGCGAGGTTAGTATTTATGCGCTTATAAAAGCCAATGAACACTTGTTAACTAAGTTTGGTGGGCACAAGATGGCTGCTGGTTTAGGGCTGATGGAGCAAGATATTGAGAGTTTTAGAGTAGCCATCAACAAGAGTGCATCCTCAATTCCTGCAGATGCTTTTATAGCAAAAGATGAAGTTTTAGGCATCTTAGATGCTGAAGATATTGACTATGAACTACTAGATCTATTAGAGAGTTTTGAGCCTTTTGGAGAAGCAAACAATCGTCCTAGTTTTTTACTTCAAGATGCAGAAGTTGTAGATATAAAACTTATGGGAAGTGACAATTCACACTCTAGAATAACTCTTAGACAATATCCACACCATACAAAGACCATAGAGATCATAGCTTTTAGAACTATTTTTCATATGCCAAAAAACAGAAAACTCACATGTAGTTATAGAGTTAGTAAAAATGAGTTCAACAACAGAGTCTCCACACAACTTCTTCTAAATAAGCTATACTAACTCAAACTATTTTCTAGGCTTGGTATGCAAGATATATCCCTTGAGACTTTTCTTTTTGCCTTTATGCTTACTTTTTTGGCAGGGACCTCTACTTCAATAGGTGCCGTTTTAGCATTTTTCTCAAAAAGAAATAACTACACTATTTTATCCATCGGCATGGGTTTTTCTGCAGGTGTGATGATCTATGTCTCCTTTATGGAGATCTTAGTCAAATCAAAAGAGTCCTTTTCACAGATCTACTCAAGCCAAATCATCGGTGAATCTTTAACTATCCTATATTTTTTTGCAGGAATTTTGTTAACTGCGTTCATAGATAAGATAATTCCCGAAGATGTAAATCCGCATGAAACCAAAAGCAATAGTGAACTACTAGAGTTAAAACCAGATACAAAAGCTTCTCTTATAAGAAATTCTTCACTCAAACGAACTGGTGTTTTTACCGCTCTTGCCATTGCCATACATAACTTTCCTGAAGGTTTTGCGACTTTCGTATCTGCCCTAGAAAATCCAAGTGTCGGCATATCTATCGCTTTTGCAATCGCTATTCATAACATCCCAGAAGGAATGGCAGTATCTCTACCTATCTATCACGCTACAGGAAATAAAAAAAGTGCATTTTGGTATGCAACTCTTTCAGGGTTAGCAGAGCCTGTTGGAGCGCTTGTGGGATTTTTCCTTATTTTCCCCTTTATGGGAGATGCAACACTTGGCATTACCTTTGCAATTGTTGCGGGGATCATGGTCTATATATCATTTGATGAACTTCTTCCAGCGGCAAGAGTTTACGGTAACGCCCACACAACCATAGTCGGTATCACTCTTGGTATGTTTGTTATGGCAATAAGTCTTATCGCATTTCAAATATTCTAAGAATAAGTTATAATTATAATTCAAACAAATCTTTAAAATTATCTAAAGTTATCTATGTTAAACTTCACAAATTTAACGTAGGAATAATAATGAAAAAAGTTCTATCAATTGCAACAGTTGCTCTTTTAAGTAGTTCACTTCTAGCAAGTCCGGATGTTCAAACTCAGATAGATGAGTTAACAAAGGAGCTTCAAGATCTTAAAAAAGATCACACAAGAACAAGAGACTCACTAAGTGAAGTTAAGTCACAAAGTGCTAATGACAACATCAAATTTGGCATAGATTTTAGAAATGCTGTAGATGTTTTAGAGTATAAAAACAACGATACTGGAGAGAAATTTAGAAACCACTCTCTACTATCAAGCAGGCTATTTCTTACAATGAAAGCATCACCGATGGATGGTCTCGCTTTTTTTGGTAACTTTGGAGTCTATTCAACATGGGGCGCAGATCTCTACCATAACGAAGGTCCGTTAAAAGATTGGTCAGCTTCATCTAAAGCATCTGATAGTGTTATGAGGATAAAAGAGGCTTACTTTGTGTATAAAAACAAAGTGGGTTCACAGCCATATACTTTTAGTATTGGTAGAAGACCAGCTACAAATGGTTTTTTAGCAAATTTTAGAGAAAATGAACCTAAAGCTGGCTCGCCTCTAGCTCATATCACAAACATGGAAGTAAATGGAGTTATGTTAAAGCTAGGTTGGGACCGCTTTATTACAGGCGCATACTCTAAACTTGTATATGGTAGAGCACATACGGGAGAAGGTCATGGTGTATATGGAGAAGACTCAGCAGCGAGGTTTCCATATGCTACTACAAATGATAAAGAAGATGAAAATGTTGACTTCTTTGTGTTCCTAGGTGATGCATATAACAATGGTCAATATCAAGTGATGTACCAATGGGCACATATTTTTGATACTAAAGGTGAAAATCCAAATCTTATTCCAGATCCAGTTGCTAACCCTGGAGTAACTCTTAAAAAAGGCTCAGCAGGCTATGCAGATCTCTTCTCTTTAGGCTTAAAAGTTGATGGTGTAGGTGATGAGATAAGCGACTTCTTAGATAGTACTACTCTTTTTGCTTCTGTTGCTTACACTAACTACAATGCAAAGAGTGGTCATAAAATAATGGGTTCAAGTGGTTCTACAGATGGTCAATCTTTTTGGGTTGGTGCAGTTATTCCAGATATGATCACAGAGTCTGGAAAGTTTGGTTTTGAGTACAATCAAGGCTCAAAATACTGGACACCAATGACATGGGCCGAAGATACTGCTATGGGATCTAAGGTAGCGGTTCGTGGATCTGCATATGAAGCCTACTGGAATTTCGATCTTTTTGGAGTAAAGTATCTTCCATCTCAGATCAGATATACATATGCACAACATGACTACACTCCAAACATAAACTGTGCAGGTTGGGTTGAACCTAAAAAAGTTGATATAACTTCTTCAGATATAAGATTTGCTGTTTCTTACAGATACTAGATCTTTATAGCTTATGTTTTTAAACATAAGCTATAGTTTTATTCTATATAAACAACATCTTAAGGCTTAGTGTTAAAATAGCCAATTTGCATACCATAAAGCTATCAAATTATAAGTAAAAATAATACTTGGTTATGCTATTAATAAGCTCTGATTAACTCTCACTACATAAGAATAGTTAATATCACACAAATATCACACAATAAGTTACAAATTTGTAACTTTTTACATATTTTTTCCCATTTCCTAGTTATTTTCACACCAAACCTGATAGAATTTAGAGAATTTAAAACACAAGGGGATTTTATGAAAAAAATCATCGCACTTTCAACGGTTGCTTTTTTAAGTACAGCTCTTTATGCAGATGCAGCAATGCAAAAGCAGATAGACGAACTAACTCAAAAGCTTGAGAAGATAGAAAAGACACAAGATAGAAACATAAAGAAGATTGGTGAGGTTAACTCACTAGCTGCTAAAGACAATATCAAGTTTGATGTTGATTTTAGAACTTCTTATGATAACTTACAGTACAAAACTGCAAGTGGAAAAAAGTATAAAAATGATGGTCTTTATTCAAATCGTTTATGGTTAGGTATGGGTTATGCTCCTACTGATACTATGGTTTTTAAAGGTCAACTAGCTTACCATAAAGCTTTTGGTGCATCTGCGAATGGCTCATCTGGCATGCCTCAAAGAGGAATGGGCTTTGATACTTTTGACTGGATCTCAAGTGAAGCTCTAAATGATGATAAGCTAAGAGTTAGAGAAGTTTATTGGTTATGGACTCCAACTCTTGGTAACTTTCCTATGACTGTAAGTGTTGGTCGTCGTCCTTCTACTAATGGCTACCTTGTAAACTTAAGAGATGATGATCAATCAAAATCTCCTATGGGTCATGTTATCAACATGGAGTTTGATGGAGCATCTGCTGGTGTTTCACTAGATAAGTTTGTAACTGGTATGAACTTTAAACTTTGTCTTGGTCGTGGTCTAACAAATGCTAAGTCATGGGCAAATAGTGCCGATACAGCAACAGGACCTTCTGGAATGGGTCCAACTTCTCCAAACTATATCAAAGAAGATGGTGCTCTTGATACTATTGATTTAGCAGGTTTTATCTTCGTTCCTTATGATGATGGTCAATATGCAGTATCTACTACGTGGTACAGAGGATTTAATGTTCCTGGCTTAGCTTTTGATAGCTGGGCTAATCCTATGACTCCTCAACAAGCCCCAATAATGGCATTAAAAACTGTTGGAGATATGGATGGTATGGCTATCTCTGCTAAGGTAGAGGGTATTGGTAATGAGATCAATGATTTTCTAGATGGGACTACACTTTTTGCATCTTTTGGAGCATCAATAACTCGTCCAGATAATAAAGCTCAACATATTACGAACCCAACGACAGGTGCAACTGATACATTTGCTTCAATGCTTGGTAGTACTTCTGATAAAACAGGTACTTCTGTTTGGCTTGGTGCTCAGATGCCAAACTTAACTGGTGGTAAATTTGGACTAGAGTATAACCATGGTTCTAAGTACTGGAGACCATTTACTTATGGTGAAGATACTTTCATTGGTTCTAAGTTAGCTGCTCGTGGTGATGCTTATGAAGCTTACTGGACTCAACCACTTATAGATGATGTATTTTCTATGCAAGTTAGATATACATATATAAAGTATGAGTATACAGGTTCAGATGGTTTCTTTGGAGATGGCGGAACACCTATGACTATGGCAGAAGCTAAAGCTCAAGGTATGGATCCAGTTGAAAAAGCACAAGATATTCGTGTATATTTCAGATATAGATATTAAAAAATGTTAAGAAGCTAGCTTTCTAGCTTCTTATCTCCACTCATAGCAACTTCATAAAAACTTATATCTATTATAATTATAGCCTCTCTAAAGCCCTATATGGCATGATCTTGTCACTTTTGTTTGGCTCCTCTCTAGCTCTCTTTTGAAACAATCTTTACGCTAAAAGTAAACACACTATCACACAATTATGATATATCACACTAAAGTTACAAACTTAAAGCTTATTTAAAAAATAATTAAGCCTCAAACTTGTACAATCTTCGTATTATCAAAACATAGGGGAAGTAGTATGAAAAAAAACGAAATCTTAGAAGAAATTCTAAATGAAGTAGAAAAGCATCCAGAGATCATGTCTCGTCGTGAAGCTTTAAAGTATTTAAGTGTGTCTCCAATGGCTGCATCTATCTTAGCCGGTGCTACTATTGGTGCCTCATCAGTAAGCGCATCAAGTGCAAAAGGCAAGATTGTTATCGTTGGTGGTGGGCTAGCAGGGATGAGTACAGCTGCAAGACTTAACAACACTCTATCAAACGCTGACATTACTGTTATAGAGCCAGATCCAACTTCTGTATCTTACCAACCAGGTCAAACACTTGTAGGTGCTGGACTATGGGATGCTGCTGACATCACTTACAACAGAGACGACTTTTTACCAAGTGGAGTTAAATTAATTAAAGGAAGCGTAACTGCATTTAATCCTGATAGTAATTCTGTAACTGTTGATGGTTCCCAAGAAGTTACTTATGATCACATGATTATAGCTACTGGTCTTATGCTTAACTACGCAGCTATTAAAGGTCTTGACGGTGTTATCACTTCATCAGGAACAGACAACGCTTCTGTTAAAAAAACAGTTGGTAAAGATGGTGTTCATTCTATCTACTTTAGAGATGGTTCAACTGCAACATGGGAAGGTATTCAAGAGTTAGTAGCTAAAGCAAAAGCTCACAAAGGTCCAGAAAAATTACAAGCAGTATTTACACACCCAAATACTCCAATCAAATGTGGTGGTGCACCTAAAAAAATCATGTATCTAGTAAATTCTCGCCTTGAAGAAGCTGGCGTGAGAGATAAAGTTGAGCTTACACTCTATCCAAATGGTGGAAAAATGTTTGGTGTTCCTGAGTATCATGAGGCTATTTTACAACAGTACAAAGACAGAGGATTTAAGTGGCACTACGCTCATAATCTTGTAGAAATTGACACAAAAGGCAAAGTAGCTACTTTTAACCATCACTGGACAGAAAAAGGTGCATGGGATGAAGATCTAGAAGAGTATGGTGTAGAACTTAAGAGTGAGCTAGTTGAAGTTCCTTATGATTTCATCCACATTACTCCTCCAATGAAAGCTCCGGATGTTGTTGCTAACTCTGATGTTGGTTCTGACAAAGGATGGGTTCCTGTAACTAAAGAGACTATGAGACATGTTAAGTATGAAAATGTATGGTGTCTAGGTGATGTTGCCGCTGTTCCGATGGGTAAAACAGGTGGATCTGTTCGTAAGCAGTACAAAGTAGTTGTTGACAACCTAGTAGCATCAATGGAAGGTAAATCATTACCAAGTAAATACGGCGGATATACAGTTTGTCCTCTTATTACAAGTATAGGCACAGTTATGCTTGCAGAGTTTGACTGGAGTAAAAAACCAACTCCATCATTCCCACTTGATCCAACTAAAGAGAGATGGATATGGTGGTTATTAAAGGTTTATGCACTTAAGCCAATGACTATCCATGGTATGCTTAGCGGTAGAGCTTAACAAAAAAATATATTGAATATTAGGAGAATAAAATGATAAAACAAATAAGCACAATAGCACTTGTAGCGATAGCAGCTATAGCATTTACTGGTTGTAGTGGTGAGAAAAAAGCTACTGAAGTTAAAACATATAAATACAGCACTACAGAAGTTTATGAAAAATCATGTAGCAAGTGTCACGGTCTGAATGGTGAAGGTAATGTTGAAAAGAAAACACCTGCACTTAACGATAGAACAGCGGGCGAAATGGCTCAAGATCTATTTGATGTAAAAAATGGTGGAACGAACCAATCTTCTGGTACAGATCACGAAATCATGGAACACAACATGCAAAAACTTGTTGATAAAGGCTTCGATTACGATATTAACTCTATGGCTGAGTATATGTCTAAACTAAGCAAAAAATAGTTAGAAGAGAGTTATTCTCTAGCTATCAAACCTAAAGACCAATTAACTGTCTTTTTTTATTTTTAAAGGTTTAATGTGATACAATCGTGCGCATTAAGCCTTTAGGATAAATAATTGAACAAAAGAAAAAACCAAGTTTTTGTTTGGCCAATCTACACTAGAGTTATACACTGGCTTATAGCTTCCACATTTACTCTATCTTTTATCTTTTCACTTAAAAAAAATCTACTAAATCTTCATGTTGCTGTTGGTATTATATTTGGTCTAATGCTTGTGTATAGAATTATTTGGGGTTTCGTAGGCCCTAGATATGCCACATTTAACACTTTTGAACTTTCACTTGCAAAACTAAAATTTTATTTTATAGAAAAAGTACAAAATAGATGGAGAGAGATCCCCGCTGGTCATAATCCTGCATCAAGTTGGTTTACACTAATAGTTCTAAGTTTAGGCTCAATCATCTCTATTACAGGTCTTTTACTCTATGGTATACAAGAAGGTAAGGGCTATCTTGGCTTTTTAAACTGCCATTACTACATGTACATGGACATACTATTTGATATTCATATGTATCTCTCTTACACTCTATTGGTTTGGGTTATTATTCATATTTCAGGTGTCTTGGTAGAACAGTTTTATCATAAAACTGGAATGCTCTTTGCCATGATAACAGGCTATAAAAAGACAAAAGGGATAGACTCTAAGCCTGGAAAATATAAAAGTAGCCTAACATATGTTTTTCTTCTTATCTCTGCAATGGTATTTTATGTTTCAATTGATGGTAGAAATAATCCTTTTGTAGTTAGCATATATGACCAAATAAATTATGAACAAGAAAATCCAGCATATGCTCACAAGTGCGGAACATGCCATAAACTCTATCCCCCTTTTATGCTACCAGCTTCATCATGGGAGAGAATCCAAGATGACATAAGCAACCACTTTGGCGAAGAGATCTCACCAGATCATAAAAAAGAGGATAATAGAATCTCTCTAAATGAACAAAGAACTATCTTTGCTTATCTAAAGGAAAATAGTGCAGATCATAGTACAAGAAAGATATCTGTTAGGGTTATGAAATCTTTAGATGGAGCTCGGGGTAGAAAGTCTATAACAAAAATACAGTATTGGAAAGATGCACATGCGAACGTTCCGCCACATATTTTTAGATCAAAAGAAGTGAAAAGAAAAGCAAACTGTTTTGCATGTCATAAAAATTTTGACAAAGGTATGCTTGAAAATATAGATATTATTTATTATAAATAGGAGTAAACATAACAATTATTTATTAAAAATATAAATATATATAAAGTATATGTAAGATAAATTTAAGTACAATTTTCCAATCTATACTAGTTAGTTAAATTAAGATTTAATTTAACTCTATTATTAATAGTTTTATAAAAAATACTATGGGAGGATAATGCCAATGAAAGTGGAAATTTCAAGAAGAAAATTTCTTCAAGGAAGTGTAGTTATGAGTGTTGTCGGTGCGACAGCAATTAGCGCTACAAGTCTACTGTCCAAGGGTTCAAAGCCTGAAAGAGTCTCATTTAAAAATACAAAAACACAAAATGGTGATGCACATGAAATCGCAACACTATGTGAGATGTGCGTTAACAAATGTGCAGCATTAGCGAGAGTTGAAAATGGTGTCATCACAAAACTAAATCCAAATCCAATGTTTCCAAAATCAAAAAATATGTTGTGTGCTAGAGGTAATGCTGGTATTCAATCAGTTTATGATCCAGATAGACTAAAATATCCAATGATTAGGATTGGTGAGAAGGGTGAGGGTAAGTTTAAGAGAGTAACTTGGGATGAAGCTTATGAAGCTATTCTTCATGGTACAGATAAGTTTCCTGGTCTTGAAAAAATTCTTGATGAAGAGGAAGATAATCGTTCTTCACTGCTTTTTTGTGCGGGTGAAGGTATGGCTGAACATACATTTAAACAGTTCTACCAAGCTTTTGGTTCTGCGAACTGGTTAAATCATTCATCAATCTGTCTTCAAACTGTTGCCTCAGGATATGGTGTAACTATCGGCGCCTATCCCCTAGCAGATCTAGACAATGCAGAGTATATCATTATGGCTGGTGCAAATAGAGCAGAAGCCATTGTTACTCCAGATACTATGGATGCATTTAAAAGAACTAAGCGTCGTGGTGCTAAGCTTATTTGTATAGATCCAAGATTTACAAATACTGCAGCAAAATCGGACAAATGGTTAGCTATAAAACCTGGAACTGACTTAGCATTTGTACTCGCTTTAACCTATGTAACACTGACTGAAGAGCTACATAACAAAGAGTATGTAGCTGAGAATTTTAATGGTTTTGATGAGTACCAAAATAGTGTTATATCAAATAAGTATACACCTGAGTGGGCTGAGCCAATAACTGGAATAAAAGCTAAAGATATCTATACAATAGCTAGAGAATTTGCAGCTCACGCGCCAAAAGCGGTCTACTATCCAGGAAGGAGAAGTACTTTTGCTAAAAATGACTTCCAACTTCGTCGTGCTATGGCAATTTTTCAAGCTCTGCATGGGGCAATTGACACAAAAGGTGGACTTGTTTTTGGTAGCACTTTGCCTCTTAAAGAGCATGAAGGCTTACAACCTCTATATGAAAAAGCTCAAGCTAGAGCAATGGGCAAAAAAACTCCAAATGAAGAAGGTCATACAGGTTATGACGATTGTGCTGTTGTAAGTGGTGGTGGTTCTTGGATCAGTTGGAGAAACAGATACATAGAAGATAGAATGGAGTACAACGTCAGAGGGATGTTCTGCTACAAGCACAACCCTATGGCAAATATGCCAAACACAGCGAAAACTGCGCAGATGCTTAAGAAAATGGAACTTGTTGTAACAATAGATACAATGCCAAGCGATACTGTAATGTATGCAGATGTTGTGCTCCCTGAGTGTACTTACTTAGAAAGGACAGATCCTATTAAAACATTTGGTGGTGTTGAGCCATCTTTTGCAGTTAGAAACAAAGTAATTGAACCAATGTTTGAGAGTAAGCCTGTTATTGACATCTTAAGAGGTTTAACAAAGAAAATCTCTAAACCTCTATTTGAGATCAGTAAAAAATATGATGAAGAGATCCAAGATGAGATAGAAGATAGTGATGAAGAGTCAGTATATGCTGAATTTGATCTTACTCTACCATTTTTACACTCTCAAGAAGAGATCAACCATCACTCGGTAGCTATGTATATAGGAGCTGCTGAAAAACTTGATAAAGATGGTGTTTTCTACCCAAAACAAGACAAATACTACAAGCAACTCTCTGTAAATGAGTACCAATACTACCCTGAAAATAAAAAAGCATACAGCATAAAAGGTGGTAAGCCTATAACTCCATCTGGAAAAGTTGAGTGTGTTATGGAATCTTTTACTAGTAAAGGAATAGATGCCATGCCTATATGGAGGGATGAGTATGAGTTTAATGTACCTAAGGGTAAATTTAAGCTTCTCACCGGTCGTCATGCTCAGTTTACTCAAAGCGGAACAGCTAACAACACCATGTTGCTAGATCTAATGCCTGAGAATTTTATCTGGATCAACAAAAGAGTTGCAGAGATGAAAAATATAAAATTTGCTGATATGGTAGAAGTTAGTTCAAGCATTGGTAAGACTAGGCTAAAAGCATATCCAACAGAAAAAATTGCTCCAGATCAAGTGTTTTTTATACATGGTTTTGGACAAGAGTGCGAAGCTTTAACTTGGGCATATAAAAATGGTGGAAATGACAATACTATCATTGAAGACCACATTGAACCTGTTTATGGTGCTGCAGCCATGCATGAAACAAATGTTGAAATAAGAAAGGTGTAACTTATGGCTAGATATGGAATGGCACTTGACTACAAAAGTTGTATCAATTGCAAGGCATGTGAAACAGCATGTAAAGAAGAAAACGGAATCTTAATGGGCGCAGACAGCCATAGGATTTGGGTAGGAACTGGAGAGATTGAGGGTCAATATCCTATGCTTGATATCGTCTCAAACACTTTCTATCCAAGCCAGTGTCAACACTGTGAAGAAGCACCTTGCGAAGAGGTTTGTCCTACACAGGCCACTTACTATGATGAGGGTGGCATTGTCAGAGTTGATCCAGAGAAGTGTATTTTATGTAGCTACTGTATGAATGCTTGTCCTTACGATGCAAGATATGTAGATAATAGAACTATGACTGTTGATAAGTGTAATTTTTGTGCTGACACAAGACTTGCAAGAGGTGAAACAACCACAGCATGTCAAAATACTTGTCCTACAAAAGTAAGAATTTTTGGTGATTTAGATGATCCAAATAGTGAAATAAGTGAAGTATTAAGAACTAGAGAGCATTTTTCGCTCAAAGCAAATCTCGGTACTAAGCCAAAACTATTTTACCTAACATAAGGAGTATATAATGAAAATAAGAGATTATATCCCGATGCGGGAAGATTTTTCTATAAAATCGCTTTTAAGTTTTGAAAAAACTGCTGTTAATATACTTCTAGCTGCTGTTATCTTAGGCTTTTTAGCTTTGTTTGTTGTAGGTGTAGCAATTTATTTACAACATGGTCATCACGCCTACAATGTTACAAGAGAGCACCCATGGGGTCTTTTAATTGGCGTCTATATCTTTTTTGTTGTTAGCTCAACTGGTCTTTGTATAGTTGGCTCACTAGGTGATGTTTTTGGTTTTAAAGACTATATGATGATCTCAAAAAGAGCTATCTTTGGCTCTATTGTGACTATTGTCGCTGGTTTTGCAGTAATCGCTTTTGAAATCGGACACCCAGTTACTATGCTTATTTACAATGTTGTAAGCCCAGGTTTGACTTCTGCTATTTGGTGGATGGGAACTCTTTATGGTCTCTACTTAACATTTATGATTGTAGAGTTTTACTTCTTATTAAATAACAAAATGAAAAAAGCAAGGATTTTTGGTCTTACTGGACTCTTAGTTGGTCTTGCAGCTCACTCAAACCTTGGTGGTGTATTTGGATTTTTAAATGCAAGACAGATCTCAAATGGTGTTTATTATCCAACATATTTTATTTTAACAGCCTTTATTACTGGTATATTTATAGCCTTTATTATGTTTGGTTTTAGATATAAACTAAATTTTCCAGAAAATGCTAAAAAATTACTTATGGGTCTAGCTAAAATACAAGCTCTTTTAATTTCTATACTGATTTTCTTTGTTACGTGGAAGATGCTAACAGATATATATGGTGGTATGCCTAACCGTGCTGAAGTAGCTATTCACATACTTGGTAGTTGGACATTTTGGGCTGAAGTTTTCTTAGCTATGCTTATTCCACTTTTCTTAATTATTAAAGATATGGGTAGAAATCCTATTGTACTTTTTTGGGCTTCGATGGGTGGAATGATAGGTATCTTCTTTATGAGATACAACCTTGTACACGACACACAACTAAAACCACTTCAAATGTTAAAATTAAAAGAGTATCAACTAGCTCCACAGTGGATAGAATATTTTCCATCATCTACTGAGATAATGATCTCTCTAGGTGGGCTTGGACTTTGTATGCTTCTATACTACATTGGTACTAAAGCCTTCAATCTTGATGAGACTCACTAAGCTTTATTTATTTTCTCTTGATAGCACATCTCAAGCAGAGATGTGTTAATATATCGTAAATTTTTAGGAGAATTAATTTTGAAACAAAAAAAAATGATTATATTTCTATCCTCAATTATCCTTATACTTAGCAGCAATCTAGGTGCAAGTTCAACTGATAGATACACTATGGAGCAGATATATAACAATATGTGTATAGAGTGCCATAGCTCTAATGGTTCAGGTAACACTGAAAAGCTAACACCTAGTATGGCTAATTTATCTCTAAATGAGATCAAAGAATCTTTACTTGAGATCGAAAATGAAGATGGACATGTTATTATGCAACACAATAGAGATCAGATCCTAAAAAAAGACATGAAATACTCTGCAAAAGAGATGGCAACTTACCTACACACAAGATTTAATAGATAAAGCTATTTATTGTAACATATAGGCTAAATTATATATGCTAACTCTACATTAAATATTATTTTTATAATATTTTGGTTAAACTGTACGAATCAAATAAGGAGACACAATGAATAAAATCGTAAAAATTGCACTTGCTGCAACTATATTGCTAGGAATGAGTTCTGTAACACTGAGCGCAGATGTTGCAAAAGGTCAAAAACTATATCTTAAAAAGCTTAAAAAAGCTTGTGATATGAATGGTGCTAAAATGGCGGCTCAACACTCTCAGTTTGAGTGGGAAACTTTCAAAAATGAAGGTACATTAGCAGATGAATTAAAAAGAATCTGTCCAAGTGCTTCAGACGATGCTTTAAAAGATAAATATTTAGAACATTATTATGATTTCTTTAACGAATATGCTAACGATAGTGGTAACGTACCATCTTGTTAAGTAACCTTTGAGTCACTCTTTGTGACTCAAGCCCTCTAAGCCTCAAAATAAATTTTAAAATTCTAAGACATCATTAACGAAATTAGTTCATCTTTTGCATCTTCATAAGTCGTCTGAAAAGTCGCTAGTTGTGACATAAACTTCTCCATACCCTCTTTTTTACTCATAGCTTCATCAAGTTCTTTATCAGTACCTTTTACATAAGCACCAATTCGTATAATCATCTCATTTTCTTTTAGGAGCGTATAGAGCCTTCTAAACTTCATAACTGCTTGTAAATGCTCTTGTGAGATGATATCATTCATAACTCTAGATGCAGAGTTTAGTATGTGAATAGGTGGATATATACCAAAGTCTGTAAGCTCACGAGATAGCACTATGTGACCATCTAAAATAGAGCGAGATTGATCGGCTATGGGATCACTCATATCATCACCCTCAATCAGTACAGTGAAAAAAGCTGTGATGGAGCCTTTGCCATCTTCCTTTCCTGCTCTCTCCATAAGTTGTGGCAGAAGAGTAAGGGATGATGGAGGATAACCCTTTGAGGTTGGTGGTTCACCAAGGGCAAGTCCGATCTCTCTTTGAGCCATAGCGAATCTTGTAACTGAGTCCATGATAAAAAGTACATCTAAGCCTTGATCCTTAAAAAACTCAGCAACACTCATGGCAGCAAAAGCGCCATACTTTCTCATAAGAGGAGAATCATCCGAGGTTGCAACGATAATTACAGTATTTTCTAAATTTCCACCTAGATTTTTCTCTATAAATTCTGGAACTTCTCTACCACGCTCACCGATTAGTGCCACTACTTTTATAGGTGCGTTTGACCCCTTTACAATCATGCCCATAAGAGTTGATTTTCCAACTCCACTTCCAGCAAAGATACCAAGTTTTTGACCTTTACCACAAGTTAAAAGTCCATCTATACTTTTGACTCCAACACTAAAAATCTCATCTATCATACCTCTCTTCATCGCAGCAATTGGGGCTTTTATGATAGGAGACATATGTTTTGAACTAATATTTCCTTTACCATCTATAGGGTGCATAAAAGGATTTACAACTCGACCTAAGAGTGATTCGCCAACTGGGATATTCATACCAGATTGATCCAAAAAGACTCTATCGCCTGAACAAAAGCCCTCCACAAAGCTAAAAGGAGTTATGAAAAATGTAACTCCATCTATCTCTGTAACCATTCCAACACTCTCTTGCTTATTTGTATTTGAGACTATTTTCACCATGTCTCCGATACTGACACTTAAGCCTTTTGCTGTGATAATGGTTGCGTTGATTTTAATGATCTCTCCAAAAGCCACTGAGTGGTTCTTTGACGAGATCTTAGATTTGAGAGATTTAAATGGCATGTGATGCTCTTTTTTAGTACCGTGTACCTGTAGGTGAATTTATCAAAGAAAAAAACTCACTTCTTGTTTTTTGATCTTTCTTAAAGAGTCCACGCAATGCTGAAGATGTCGTAGTAGAGTTGATCTTCTCAACTCCTCTCATCTCCATACACATATGACGAGCTTGTATAACTACCGCCACACCTTTTGGCTTTATAGTATCCATAATGGCATCTGCAATCTGTTCTGTTAGTTGTTCTTGGATCTGCATACGACGAGCAAAAACATTTACCACTCGTGGTATTTTAGAGAGTCCTACAACCTTTCCATCAGGGATATATGCCACATGAACTCGACCAATGATAGGAAGCAAGTGATGTTCACAAGTTGAGTAAAACTCAATATCTTTTAAAAGCACCATCTCATCATTTGAACTCGTAAAAAGAGCCTTCTCTAAGATAGCTTTTGGATCTTCTTTGTATCCGCCATATATGAACTCATATGCTTTTCTAACCCTCTCAGGGGTGGCTTCTAAGCCTTCCCTCTCTGGATCTTCATCCACATGTTTCATCATAACCTTTACAGCATTTTCAAACTCTATGTTTTTTTTGTTGTCCATAGTTTTGCCTTTAAATATTGCTTATGAAACTAACACATGAGGAACTATAAGTGGATATTTTTTCAGTTTTCTAAAGATATGTTTTCTTATAATCTGGCGTAAATCATTCTCTAGTGCTCTAGGATTTTCGATCTGCCCCTCTTTTACATGCATCAAGAAGTTCTCTAAGATATCTTCCATCTCTTTTGCAAAAGCCTTATCTTGTCTATCTGCAACTATTCCAAATGTAGTAACCTTTGGTTTTGCTAGCATTTTTGTATGTTTTCCATCAACCTGAGCTACAAGCATGACGATACCATCAGTTGCAAGTTTTTGACGATCTAGAACTATATCATCATCTATTTGGTGGTTATTTTGGTTATCTATATAAGTTTTACCAGTTTTTACAGTTTTTACTTTACGCATATACTTAGGAGCAACTTCTATCTGATCTCCATCTGTCATAAGCATAATATTTCTCTCTGGAACTCCACACATAATACCTGTCTCTTTATGCTTCATAACATGGTTATATTCACCGTGAACTGGCAAGAAAAACTTAGGATTTACAAGGCGAAGCATAAGTTTTTGCTCCTCCATTGAAGCGTGACCTGAAACGTGAATATCTCTGTCTGATGCAACTTTAGCACCAGCTCTTTGAAGATGATTTAACATTCCAGAGATTGAGCCTTCATTTCCAGGAATAGCACGAGAAGAGAGAACTATTAGATCTGTTGGTTTTATCTTGATGTGTCTATGTTCACCAATTGACATTCTAAAAAGAGCAGAACTTGGCTCGCCTTGAGATCCTGTTGTAATTATAAGAACATCTTTATCGCTCATATGTGCTACTTGATCTGGTTCAACAAAGATATTTTTGTTAAGTCTTACATAGTCGTACTGCATAGCCGTCTCGATGTTTCTCTCCATAGAGCGACCGATAACACAGATCTTACGGTTATACTTAAGACCATATTGTATAGCTTGATATACACGGTGGATGTTTGAGCTAAATGTTGAGAGAATAACTCTACCCTCTGCCTTTGCAAAGATACGATCTAGTGCAGGAGCTACACTTAACTCTGATCCAGTTGGTATAGTGTTATAAGAGTTAGTTGAGTCACTAAGTAGGCATAAAACTCCTTGTTCACCATAGTGAGCAAGTCTATGCAAGTCTGCTGTATAGCCATCTACTGGAGTATAGTCAATCTTAAAGTCACCAGTGTGGATAATAGTTCCTGCTTCTGTTGTGATAGCAAGTGAAGATGAGTCTAAGATAGAGTGTGTCATATGCATCCACTCAATTTTAAAATCATTACCAATATCATATATCTGTCTTTTTACAATTGGGTTAAAATACTTTCTACACTCTTTGATATGATGCTCATCAAACTTGTTTCCGATCATCGCTAATGGAAGTGGAGTTGCATATATAGGAAATTGCATCTCTTTGTAGAGATATGGCATCGCACCAATATGATCTTCGTGAGCGTGAGTTATAATAACTGCTTTTATCTTATCTTTGATTTGACGAAGGTATGCAAAATCTGGGATCAAGATGTCAACACCGTGCATATCTTCATCTGGAAAACTCATCCCGATATCTACTAAGATAGCTTCGTTTTCAGTTTCAAAAACTGTTATATTTCCACCAATTTCACCTAATCCTCCAAGTGGAGTAATGCGAACTTTAGCTTTAGAATTTAGATCTAGCTTATAGTGTGGATTTAGTCTTTGCTTGTGAGCCTCTTGGTTTTTTACAACAAAAGACTTTAGATTTTCATCCACTGGTGTTGATTGTCTGCGGCGACCACGACTTTTATTTTTGTTTTGAGCAGCTGGTTTAGAACCACCTGCTGGTCTTGGTTTTGAACTGTTTGGCTTTGCAGCACTACTTTGTCTTGGTGTGTTGAGTGGTTTACTGTTTGGTTGTGGGGTACTCTCTGTACTCCCTTGAATTTCTTCTGACATCCAAACTCCTTTTATATTAATTTTTTATAGAGTTGGTGATAGTAGTCTGTAGATAGTTGATGAGGACGAACGGTTTGTGAGAGCGAAAGCTCTAAAAATACGTCTTGAAGGATGTCTTTCTTATAGATCTCAGATAGATTTTTCATAAGGGTTTTTCTGGGTTGCTTAAATGCAACTCTAAGCAAGCCCTCAAAATCCTCATCATTTCTATCTCTGTTCTTTTTTATAAGAAAAACAGCAGAGTCTATCTTTGGCGGAGGTTCAAAAGCTGTTGGTGGAACTTGCACAATTAACTGTGCATCTCCAGCACTTTGAGTTATTACACTCAAAGATCCAAACACTTTTTCGCCCTCATTTGCACAAAATTTCTCTGCTACTTCGAGCTGTACCATTACAAGTATGTTTTTACACATTGGATCTGCGAGTGCTTTTAAAATGATGTTTGTT
>NZ_JALOAN010000067.1 GCF_023228785.1 Sulfurimonas sp. | reverse complement strand
GTCATCAGCGTCTGGTGAGTGTGCAATTAATGTTTTTTTCATAATATGGATTTTAACCAAATAAGGATAAAATCCGACTAAGAGATAAAAAAGAAAAAAGTATTGAGTGTTCTGAAAATTATCAAATTAGATCCTGAAACAAGTTCAGGATGACGTATGTCTCGTCATTTAGTGCTTGACACGAAATCTAGTTTACAAATAAATCAGAAGGTTTTATTATAGAAAATATGACAATTTGCAATATATTTTATAAAAAATATTGTTTTGTTATAAACTCTTTGAAAATTTACATAAAGTGAGCCCAAAATGGACGCAAATAAACAAAAATCACTAGATCTAGCAATGAAGCAAATTGATAAAGCATTTGGTAAGGGTGCTTTAATGAGACTCGGAGACAAAGATATTATTCCTATAAAAGCGATAAGTACAGGTTCAATAGGTCTTGACTTAGCACTTGGTATCGGTGGTGTTCCTGAGGGAAGAGTTGTTGAGATCTATGGACCTGAGAGTTCAGGTAAAACAACACTAGCACTTCAGATCACGGCAGAGTGTCAAAAAAATGGTGGTGTTTGTGCTTTTATAGATGCAGAGCATGCTCTTGATGTTGGATATGCTAAGAACTTAGGTGTTGATGTAGAAAACCTTCTTGTATCTCAACCAGATTATGGCGAACAAGCTCTAGACATTGTAGAGACCATAGCTAGAAGTGGAGCAATTGACCTTATAGTTATCGACTCCGTAGCAGCTCTTACTCCAAAGTCTGAGATAGAGGGTGAGATGTCTGATCAAAATGTTGGAGTTCAAGCTCGTCTTATGTCAAAAGCACTTCGTAAACTTACAGGTGTGATCTCTAAGATGAACTGTACGGTTATTTTTATAAACCAGATTCGTATGAAAATTGGGATGATGGGTTATGGATCTCCTGAGACTACAACTGGTGGAAATGCTCTAAAATTTTACGCATCTGTTCGTATAGATGTAAGAAGAATAGCTTCACTAAAACAAGGTGAGAGCCAAATCGGAAACCGCGTAAAAGCTAAGGTTATAAAAAACAAAGTAGCACCACCATTTCGTCAAGCTGAGTTTGATATTATGTTTGGTGAGGGGATATCTAAAGAGGGTGAGTTAGTTGACTATGGCGTTAAACTTGACATTATAGACAAGGCAGGGGCGTGGTTCTCCTATGAAGAGACAAAACTAGGTCAAGGTCGCGAAAATGTTAAACAAAAGTTTAAAGATGAACCAGAATTAGCAAAAGAGATAGAAGAGAAGATCAAAGTAGCCATGGGTGTGAGTAATGTTATGATTATGGATACAGTTGAGATAGAAGATAGTGCAGAAGATTAAACTAATGTTTATCTTAATTTGTTTTAGGTAAAATCTCAACATTAACTATACCAATATAAAGGCAGACTATATGTTTATAGATAGCATAAGTGCAATAGAAGTTTTAGATTCTCGTGGAAACCCAACAGTAAAAGCTACAGTAGAGCTTAGCGATGGAACTATAGAGAGTGCGATAGTGCCATCAGGTGCTAGTACAGGAAAAAGAGAAGCACTAGAGCTTCGTGATGGTGGCGATCGTTATATGGGTAAGGGAGTTTTAAAAGCAGTTGAAAATGTAAACTCTCAAATCTCTGATGCACTTATTGGACTATCTCCATTTAATCAAGCTGTGATAGATGCAACAATGAAAGAACTCGATGGTACTGATAACTACGGTAACCTTGGAGCAAATGCTGTTTTAGGTGTCTCTATGGCAGTGGCAAGAGCTGCTGCAAAAAGCCTAGGAATGCCACTTTATCGTTATTTGGGTGGTGCAAACGCTATGGTGATTCCAACTCCAATGCTAAACATCATAAATGGTGGATCCCACGCTGATAATTCGGTTGATTTTCAAGAGTATATGATTATGCCAGTAGGTTTTGAAGACTTTGCAGAGGGACTTCGTGCATCTTCTGAGGTTTATCACAACCTAAAAGATATACTAAAAGCTAAAAAACATAACACGGCACTTGGAGATGAGGGTGGGTTTGCACCAGATCTTTCTTCTAATGAAGAGCCTATACAAATCATTATGGAAGCTATTGAGAAAGCTGGATACAGAGCTGGCGAGCAGATAGGAATTGCACTTGATGTTGCAGCTTCAGAGATTGCTACTGATGGCGGCTATAGACTAGAGTCTGAAAATCGTACAGTTACATCTGCCCAGTTAGTAGATTATTATGTAGATCTATGTGCAAAATATCCTATTGTCTCTATAGAAGATGGACTAAATGAAGATGACTGGGCTGGCTTTAAGCTTATGACTGAGAAGCTTGGAGACAAGATCCAAATCGTAGGAGATGACCTTTTTGTTACAAATGCTAATATTTTGGCAAGAGGTATTGAAGAAGGTATAGCAAACTCTATTCTTATCAAACCAAACCAAATAGGTACAGTTAGTGAAACTATGCTTACAGTTCGTCTAGCCCAAAGAAATGGTTATACTTGTGTAATGAGTCATCGCTCAGGCGAGAGTGAAGATGCTTTTATAGCTGACTTTGCAGTAGCACTAAATTGTGGTCAAATAAAAACAGGTTCAACTGCTCGCGGAGAGAGAACTGCAAAATACAACCGTCTCCTAGAGATAGAAAATGAAGTAGTATATGGTGAATACTTAGGCTCATCTCTTTTTAACTAGAGATAAAAATGCGAACTGAAGAACTTTATGAAGATATAGACAGTTCACAAAGTATCACTCAAAAATATCTAGGGCTATCTTTAGCAAAGTTCCTGAGTCTTATACTTATAGTTTTGGCTCTAGGGATCTATATAGGTATCCTTTTATATGGCACGAATTCTCTTGAAGTTCTATTTGAACTCCAAGAGTATGAGAACTACCTTCAAAGTGAAGTTCACAGACTTAAACATGAAAATGCGGAACTTCAAAGAGAATATTTTGAGTTAAAAGAGATTTCTGCTCAATAACTTGATATAATAAGCCTTATAATTTTTCGAAAAAGATTTAAAATAGGGGCAATTTTTGATTAGAGCTTTATGTGTAACTCTTCTTTTGCTTGCAAACCTAGATGCAAGAGAAAATCCTTTTTTTCCAGCAAAAGGTGAAAAAGACATACCCTACACAACAAATCAGACACAAACAATAGAACCATTAAAACGCTCATCTATAACTCTTCCCTCATCAGCTAGAATCATAAAAAAAGTAACCATTGAGTATGAAAATCTTGATGCAACTGTAGAGACAAGAAGCATAGAACTTAAAAACAGAGTTGACTGGCACCTACCTATCTTTATATCTCAAAGTTATGTAGAAACTCAAAAAGAAAATAAAAAACAAGTAGTTCAAAAAAAAGAACCCCAGGAATTTAAAGAGATAGCATCAATTCAATATGCAAAGTTTTTTGAGAATTTTAAGAGCTTAAAGATAGTTACAGATGATAAAATAATAAGAAATTTTTTACTAGTAAAACCTCATAGAATAGTGCTTGACTTTAAAAAAGATGTAAGTATAAAGAGTTATTCTAAAGAGAATAAAAATAGTAGATTTTCTAAAATAAGAGTAGGAAATCATGAGGGATACTACCGTATAGTTATAGAATTAGATGGACTATATAGATACGAGATGAAGAAAACAGAAGATGGTTATATTTTAAATTTAATATAAATAAAATTAAACTACTTGCTCAATATACAAATTTTGCATAGTCTCTAGTTCCACCAGCAGTTATCTCATTTAAAATAAGTGTTAAATAATATAATATTATTGGGTATAATTTCGAATAATGAATAGGCTACAAGAATACTTAAGCTCTCACGAAACAAGCGAGATGCATCCATCAGATATTGCTAAAATTTTAAAGGAGCTAGAAGATAGTGATTTAAATGAAGCTATTAAACTAGTTCCAAAAGACCTAGTCGGTGATGTCGCCCTAGCCCTTCCTGATAGATACTTTGACTTTGTTGTTGAGTCTTTAAGTGTAGA
Organism: Sulfurimonas sp.; assembly: GCF_023228785.1. Taxonomy (GTDB): domain Bacteria; phylum Campylobacterota; class Campylobacteria; order Campylobacterales; family Sulfurimonadaceae; genus Sulfurimonas. Next base: position 1,283 of record NZ_JALOAN010000067.1, on the reverse strand, counting down.
TGAACTTTCTTATGCAGTTACAGAGCTAGAGTCGGATGATCAATTAGAGTTTATGCAAGAACTCGAAGAGGTCAACGAAAGCGTAGCATCGCAAGTTTTTGAAATCTTAGATGAAGAAGATAAGCAAGAGATCACAAAGCTTCAAACATATGATGATGAAGAAGCTGGTGCATATATGCAACTTGAAGTCTTCACAGCTAAGAAAAATGAAATAGTTCAAGATGTGATAGAAAGATTTGCAAAATTAAGACGTGCAAATGAGCTAGAAAATATTCAAAACCTATTTATAACAGATAGTAATGCAAAATTACAATATACTATCGGATTAGATGATATACTGATTTTTGATTTTTCAAAAACTCTTGAAGAAAACATTGAGCTTAGCGATGATTCTTTTGAGCCTAAGAAGGGTATTGACACTGATGATATAAAAGTTATAGTTCATGACTTTAAGCAGTACGATCTCTCAGTTATGCCAATAGTAAATAGTGAAGATATTTTACTTGGTCGTATAACTTCAGATGATATTTACGACATTATTAACGAACAAGCAACCGAACAGATGTATAATCTTGCAGGTGTTAATGATGAAGCAGAAGAAGATTATGAGATACTTAAAGCTGGAAAAAAACGAGCTACTTGGCTATCCTTAAATCTCTTTACAGCTATAGGTGCTTCTTTAGTTATAGGCACATTCTCAGCAACCATAGAGAGTGTTATAGCTCTAGCAATTCTTATGCCCATAGTTGCCTCTTTGGGTGGAAATGTAGGCATACAGAGTCTTACAGTTGTTGTAAGGCAACTGGCTCTTGGAGAGGTTTCTAAGCGAGAAGCAAAGAGAGTTGTAAAAAAAGAGGTCTCTATAGCTATTATCAATGGCTCTATATTTGCAATTATTATGGGGATTATTGCTGGAGTTTGGTTTAATTTACCTATGTTAGGGGTAGTTATAGCTCTTAGCATGATGATTAACTTTTTTGTTGCTGGATTTTTTGGTGCGGTAATACCGCTATTTTTTAGAAAAATGAACATTGACCCAGCTATTGGTAGCTCGGTTGTTCTAACAACTCTAACAGATGTTGTAGGCTTTTTTAGTTTCTTAGGGCTTGCTACATATATTTTATTATAAAAGGATAATTAAACCTAAATGGACCTGTTAATACTTTACTTTGCTTTGGCAATTGCAATATCTTTTTTATGTTCTGTTCTTGAAGCAGTTCTTCTATCTGTAAATATGCCATATATTTCAGTACTTGAAAAAGAAAATCCAAAAGCTGGAAATC
>NZ_JALOAN010000027.1 GCF_023228785.1 Sulfurimonas sp. | reverse complement strand
AAGGTCGGATGATTTTAACTCAACAAGAAGATAGAGAGGCTCAAAAAAATTTAAGAGAGAAGTTTAAGCATGATATTAAAGCGCTCAATTCTATAGAGCTAAATCAAGGTAAATTTTTAGAAAAATTTGATGAGATGCAAGAGTGGCACAGTGGTGTATCAAAAGCCTTTGAAAACTTTACTAATGTTCAACTCCCAGAGCTTGATAATGTGGTACATAAACATATAGATATGCTCAGGGTTGCAGAACAAGATCACTATAATCAAATCAAAGCAACTCTGCAAAAAGCTTTAGAAAATAAGTATGATGTAAGTGAAGATATAGAGAGTTTAAAAGAGAATCTTACTAGTATGCGTGCTATCTCTGATGATATTGCAAAAGCCATCACAAAACACACTCTAGAGCAACTCTCAGGCATAACAAAAGCCTTTGAAAATCAGATAGTATCTTTAAAATCTCATACTGAAGGAGTAAGCACTGCTCTATATGAGGGAGAAAACAGACTCAACTCCATACGAGAGCAGAGTGAAATGATAATGAATCAGATGGTGCTCTCATCTAAAAAAATGAATGAACTTGAAGAGAAAAATAGTGGTTTGCATGATATTTATACAACTATAAAAGATTTAGTCCAAGAGATAGAGCATATAAAAGCAGACTATGTAAAATCTCAAGCACAACTAAGTTCCATTGTTAATAATCTAAGCAGAGCACAAGAAGAAGAGATAAATAGTGTAAAAGAGCAGATGGAAGATCTTATAGTCATACTAACTAAAAAGATAGATAACTCCCTAGATAAACTTCATGAACACTATCATATAGCATCTCAAGATATTACAAGTAGCGTTCAAGTCTTAGCAAAAAAGGCACAACTAAAAGGTTATACAGATCTAAACTAAAAACCCATCAAGGCTTAAGATGATAAGGATAGGGTAGGTTGGTAAACCTAAATAAGGTAAAAAACTGTTTATTGGAGCTAAGAGGATTAAACTTAGTTCATGAGAGAGTTGTTTTTTTATAAAAACTTGCTCAAGTAGTAAAATCTTCGTAGCAATATCAACTGTTTTTATAAAGAGTAAAACTAAAGATGCCCAATTATACTCTGTTAGCATAGCAAAGACTACAGAGAAGTAAAATGTAGGTTGCATGAGTAAAAATAAAAAGATATTTTTTCTATAGTACTTATACATACGGATCAGCATCCCCATAATAGTAGGGGCTTTTTGCCAATATATCTCAAAAGACTCAAGTAAAACAAATAAGATCACGTAGTTTAAAATAGCTTCATTTATCATGATGGAAGTTTACTACAATAAAAGAAAAATAAAGAGTACTCAATAAAGAAAAGATAGATCTTAAAATTTACAATAATAGTGCGCATTCATGGATATAAAGCTAATTTAACGCTCTGATTAATCTATAAACTAGGTTCCGACTCAAGCGCGGAATGATGGGAAGCACGTCATCCTGAACTTGATTCAGGATCTAACTTCATGATTGTTCAGAGCACTCAATTATATTCAGCAAAATTAAATAGAGATGAGAGTAAACTTTTTTGACTAATAGAGTTAACTAGAAATACTAAGGAAGAGTGTGAAAGCATTTATAAATGGGTATGAATCGAGCTCATGTGTAGGCAATACTAAAGAGCTGATGGAATCAATATATAAACAACAAACAGGCATAACAATAGATACTTCTTACATGCCAGAATCTCCAGTTGGACTTGGAAAGATGAAATATAATGATTTTTTTGAAAGCCTAAATTCAATTGTTTTAAAAGTGTTAGATAGTTCTAATCTAGAAAATTTTAATGATACTTTACTTATTGTTGGATCTTCCGTAGGTGGCATGAAAGAGAGTGAAGAACACTACTTTAAAGATAAAAACTACAAAAATATAGATGCTTCTCGTCATGCTATTAGTGTTATATCAGACTCTCTAGAAAAAGAGTTTAATTTTTGTGATAATCGTTCAATCTCAACTGCATGTACATCAAGTGCAAATGCTCTTTTGTTAGCAAAAAGACTTATAAATGTTGGTGCATATAAAAATATATTAGTTGTAGGTGCAGACACTTTGTGTTATACAACTGTATGTGGTTTTTACGCGTTGAGTGTACTCTCCTCAAAGGTATGCACGCCTTTTAATGAAAATAGAGAGGGCATGAATGTAGCTGAGGGAATAGGGGTGCTTTTAGTTCAAGATGAGCAGATGAATAATTCAATTGAGCTTGTCGGTGTTGGTGCTAGTAGTGATGCATACCATATGACAAACCCAGATCCAGAGGCAAAAGGGGCTATGACGTCAATGCTCAATGCTTTAAGAGATGCAAAGATAGATGCTAAAGATATTGACTATGTCAATGCACATGGTACCGGGACAATGGCAAATGATGCAGTAGAAGGCTTAGGAGTTGAAAAACTCTTTAAAGATGTTTACATAAGCTCTACTAAGGCTATAACAGGACATACACTTGGTGCCGCAGGAGCTATTGAAGCTATTATCTCTTGTGAAATTATCAAGCAATCTAATATCCCTGCACAAACAAATTTAACAGATCCACAAAATAAGAATATAAATATCCCAAGAAAAAACATTAAACAAGCTGTAAAGTATGTTATTAGTAACTCATTTGCATTTGGTGGAAACAATGTATCTATTATTTTTGGAGGATTAAACTGATGTCAAAAAAAGTAGCAGTCAACATAATTAGTGCTTCAAAAATATATGCACCTAAAAAGATAGAAGACTTAGAAGAAAAACGAATAGTTCCAAAGATGATTATAAGAAGACGACTAACAAGAAATGCAAAGATAATGCTCTATATTGCAGATAAATGTGCTTTTACTAATGGTAAAATTGTTTATGCTTCTGCATTTGGAGAACTACAATCTACTGTTGGTATTACTGATGCCATACTCAATAAAACACAGATTAGTCCAACACTCTTTCAAAACAGTGTTTACAACTCTGCACCATCTTACTTTTCACTTTTAAATGAAGATAAAGATGAAATTATTACTATATCATCAGGGAAGAATAGCTCACTAGATGCTTTAAAAACTGCTGCATTACAAGCGCTAATATCAAATGAAAAAGTATTATGTGTAGCTACTGAATGTTTAGATATAAACAAGATACAAGAGATAAATAACTGCACCAATTATCTTGAAGCAGGTGCCGGTGTGGTTCTTAAAATAGCTCAAGATGAAAGTGGAGCTGTAGATATAGAGGATTTACAAGAAGAGGGCTTAATTGATTCTCTTTTGGATTTAGTAAAAGTTGTAAAGATGTGGGAGAGAGGTTCTACAAAAATATTTATTAATTTATAAGTTAAATAGTTTGTGAGGCTTATAAAGCTTCACAAACCATAAGAGTATGTCCAAATCCTAAACCATCGATCTCCTCAACAACTTTAAGTCCAGCATCCTCTGCAAATTTTTTAAATTCAATTGCTCGGTACATCTTGCTTGTTCCATTAGCCATAGCTGTAAAGTAAGGAGATGTATTAATAAGACAATACGCGCCAATTTCATGGCTTTGTCTATCCCAAAATGGCTCAACTATATATACCCTGCCATTTTCATTAAGTGATGCTTTAGCTCTTTTTAGAAGGTTGACTATATCTGATGGAGCAAAACAGTCTAAAAACTGACTCATCCAAACTCCATCAACATCAGATGGAAATGGTTTTGAATGGTCAAGTAAATCAAGAGGATAACCTTTAACTCTATCTTTCACTCCAGCTTCTTTTGCATGTATAAATGCTTCATCTATCTGCGCTTTATGGTCTAAGATAGTTACTGTTGTAGTAGGAGAGGCAGATGTTAGCGCAATTGACCATTTGCCTGTATTGCCTCCAACATCTAGAAGGTTTTTAATTTCGCGTTTACTCATGATTTTGACAAGAGATTTAAATGCAGCATCGGAGTAAAAATGGTCAAAACCAAACCAACTATCTTTAGCTTTTTTTGGTAGAGTTGTTATTATAGGATAAATAGTTTCTTCTGTTTTTGAAAAAGTATGATGCAATCCTACAGGTTTTCCCTCTTTAAGAGATCTATCAAGATAAAAAAGTCCCTCATAGTTTACATCATGATTGTAACTCATATTTGCTTTTGTCATCTCATCGTTTTCTAAAAAATATCCTATTCTAGTGATACTATATTTTTCATCTTCAAAATTGAGTGCTCCCATACTAAATCCAGATTCACATAAAATTTGTGTAGCATAAATCGTTATATCACACTCTTTTGATATCTCTTGTATGGTTAAAGGCTGTTTTTTTACCTGAAGAAGATTGAAAATTCCCCAGTCTCGAAGAAGTCTAGCACATTGAAATATTACAGGAGCAAATGCTATTTTTTGGGCTTCTAAAAGGGCCTGCTCTCCTGAGATGTCTTTAGTATCAAACATATTTTTCCTTAACAATTATTTTTTATAATAGTATATCATAAAAGTTAATTTATTTTTTAAGAGAAATATTGAAGTTTGTTGTAAGCTTTGAATTTGTTTTTAGAAGAGTTGACACATACTCAACTTTATGAGTATGTGTTAGTTAGATAATCTACTATTTAGTTATTTCTGAGATAACTTTGCCTTCGTTAAATGAAACAATAAAAGTAGTCCATCTATTTCTCCAGTAAGTCCATGTGTCTGCTTTTAAATCTGGTGTACGGTGTTGTGGTGGTGTTCCAAGAGATAATAAAACAGCATCTTTGCTCATACCCTTAACTAAACTGGCAGATCCAATAGCTTTTTGTTCTGATTTAGAAAATTTTGAAAGATCTACTTTTTTACTTGAAAAATATTTTGATGTGACATCAGAGATATTTAAACCTGAATATTTTGCAATATTTCTTAAAATGATTTTTTGGCCTTTGTATAGAAATGTAAGTTGTTTAGCATTTACATCTTGCATTATTACTTCAGAATTTACTGGGATTAATGTACCAACTTGATAGTTTGTTGTGTCAATAATATAAGCACTTCTAGACACATTATAGTGCATATTCATCTGTGTGTACATTTTTGAATTGTTTTGGAAAGTTTTTTCAACTTCTGGGCTTAATTTTGCTGCCCCACATCCACCCATTAAAAAACTTAAACCTACTATAGCCATTAACATACCTAAATGTTTTATCATTGTTTATCCTTGTGATTGATATTAATGAATTATAGCACAAAAAAATATTTATTTTGTTTTAAAGCCTTGAATCTTATCTATTTAAAAGTATTGCAAGAGTATAATTAAAACTAAAAATTATTGATTAAAAGATGAGAATGAAAAAAGTATTAGTTGTATATTATTCGCAAACAGGACAATTAGAAAATGTCTTAAAAAGTTTTACCTCAAAACTCGCTGATGAAGAAATAAAAGTTGATATGAGACCGATAAAACCAAAGTTAAAATATCCATTTCCATGGCCATTTTACACATTTTTTGATGAATTTCCAGAAGCTGTTCAGCTAGATGGTTGTGAGATAGAAGATCTTGAAGAACTTGAAGAGGATTATGATTTAATTATTTTAGGATATACAGTTTGGTATATGGCCCCTTCTATTCCTGTGACTGCATTTATGCAATCTGTTCAAGCTAAACAGATTTTTAAAAACAAGCCAGTTGTAACTGTTGTAGCCTGTCGAGATATGTGGGTTTTAGCACAAGAAAAAATGAAAAACATGATAGATACTGTAGATGCTAGACTTATAGATCATGTAGCTCTTACAGATCAGAGTGGTTCAGTGCTGAGCCTTGTGACTTTACCTATGTGGATGTTTACAGGGGATAAAAAGTTTTTTAGTGCACTACCTCAAGCCGGCATTACACAAGAAAATATAGACAATTGTGTAAGGTTTGGCGAGCGTCTTAATAGCTCGCTTAAAGAAGATAAAGAAAAGAACACTGATGCAATGTTGACGAACTTAGGTGCTGTAAGTGTAAATGCCAAACTTATTGCAACTGAAAAAATTGCAAATAGAAGCTTTCAAATTTGGACTCAGCTCATTAAGTGGTCTGGTAAAAAATACTCAGTTGGTAGAAAAATAACAATAACTATATATTTTGTATTTTTGGTACTTTTATTACTAACTATTGTGCCTTTAAATATTTTATCAAGAAAAATTTTAAATATATTTCAAAAAGAAAAATTAGAAGCGATGGAAGCAAAATATGAACTTCCAAGTGGCAAATAGGCGGAGATAATATGAGAAATGTATATATAAATAAAATAGCATCATTTTTGCCTAATGAAGCCGTTGACAACACAAATATAGAAAAAGTTCTAGGACAGGTAGGTGATAGACCATCTCGTGCTAAGAGAATCATACTACGTTCAAACAATATTGAGACAAGATACTATGCAATAGATCCAAAAACCCGTAAAGCTACACATACAAATGCGGAGCTAACCGCAAAGGCAATTAAAAAACTAGAAGCTGATGGGCTTGACTTAAATAGTGTTGATTTACTCTCTTGTGGAACAACGATGCCTGATCAACTTATGCCTAACCATGCAAGTATGGTCCATGGAGAACTTGCTTGTGATCCACTTGAAATTATGTCTACTGCTGGTATCTGCTTAAGTGGTGTTACAGCTTTAAAGTATGCATATACTGCAGTGAAGTCTGGCGAAGCAGAATTAGCAATTGCAACTGGGAGTGAGAACTCATCTGCAGTTATGAGAGCTGAAAATTTTACTCCTGAGATTGAAACAAAAGTTGATAATCTTGATAAGCATCCGGAGATAGCATTTGAGAAAGATTTTTTAAGATGGATGTTAAGTGATGGAGCAGGGGCTATCGCTTTGAGTGCGAAACCAAATGCAGACACACTCTCTCTTAAAATAGACAAGATTTTTTCAACTTCGTATGCAAATATACTAGAGACCTGTATGTACGCAGGATGCGAAAAGCAAGAGGATGGTTCTGTTAGAGGTTGGAGAACTTATGCTCCAAAGGAGTGGTTAAGCAAGTCTATCTTTGCAGTAAAGCAAGATGTGAAACTACTAAATGAAAACGTAATGGAATATACAGTGACAAAAGCACTTGCTACAATGCTTGAAAAAAAGATGTTTGATCCAAAAGAGATAGATTGGTTCTTACCTCATTACTCTTCTGGTTTCTTTAGAGATGAAGTATATGAAAAAATGAAAAAAGCGGGTTGTGATATACCACAAAATAAGTGGTTTACAAATCTCTCATACAGAGGAAATACGGGATCTGCCTCAATTTATATTATGATAGAAGAGTTGTTTAACAGTGGTAAAATTAAAAAAGGTGAAAAAGTTTTATGTTACATACCAGAGAGCGGTAGATTTTCCACTGCATTTATGCTTTTAGAGGCAGTTTAGTATGGATGTTAATAGCGTCCCTCAAGATGATAGCTCAACATATGCAAAAAATAAAAAAGCGATATATGCAAAAGATGAAGATGGAAGTGTAAAAGTAGTAAAATCTAGCGGTTGGAGTGCTGAAGAAACAGTTACAAAACAAGCCTTAGAAGAACTACTTGAGAATGAAGCTAAAGCTTACTGTGAAGTAAAAAAAGGACTAAAATCTCCTTTATATTATTATATGTACTCTATAAGAATGGACTTGCAGGTTTTATCTGAATCTACAAGTTTTTTTAAATGGACAATCAAAAGAGATTTTAAGCCAGAAGTATTTGCCAAAATCAGTGAAAAACGTTTAGCAATTTATGTCGAAGCCATGGGAATATCGAGTGAGAGATTAAAAGTATTGCAAGAGAGAGATTATGAGTGTAGTTGAGTTTAAACATACACATTCTGCACATTGTGAAAGTGGTGTAATGTCATCAATGTTAAGACACTATGGGCTTAGTCTTAGTGAACCTATGGTTTTTGGTCTTGCAAATGCGCTTACTTTTGCTTATCTTCCCTTTCTTAAAATGGGTGGGATGCCACTTGTTGCATATAGAAGTATGCCAAAGTCAATTATAAAAAATATTCAAAAAAACTTAAATGTTAAGATGAAACTTGAAACATTTTCAAGTAAAGAAAAAGGTGAAGCAAGACTTGATGAGCTACTAGCTGAGGGTAAAATAGTAGGTGCTCAAACCTCTGTATATTGGCTTCCATATTTTCCAGAGGAGATGCGTTTTCATTTTAATGCACATAACCTTTTAGTCTTTAAAAAAGATGGTGATTCATACGATGTAAGTGATCCTGTTTTTGAGTTTACTCAAAAGTGTGACAAAGTATCTCTGACAAAAGCAAGATTTGTAAAAGGGGCAATGGCGCCTAAAGGGCTCCTTTACTATCCTATAAGTGTACCAACAGAGATAGATTTAAAACCTTTAATCATAAAGAGTATTAAAAAAGTTTCAAAGACTATGCTAAATACTCCTGTTCCAATAGCTGGCTTAAAAGGGATTAAATATTTAGCAAAATCGATTCGCAAACTAGAAAAAAAAGATAAACGTTACGCAAAACTTTTTCTTGGTCATATAGTAAGAATGCAAGAAGAGATAGGTACAGGTGGTGCTGGTTTTAGATATCTTTACGCTTCTTTTTTACAAGAATCTAGTCTTATCTTTGACAACAATGAAATGCTAGTAGAAGCTTCTGAAATGTTTTTAAAAGTGGGTGATGAATTTAGAGAGTTTGCTCTAATGGTTGCAAAAGCTGTTAAGTCAAAAAACAATATAGATTATGAAGTAATCGCTCAAAAATTAGAATTTATATCTGATGAAGAGAAAAAAGTCTATCAAAAGTTATTAGAACTGTGTGCAAAGTATTAAATGATAAAAATAACGAACCTAACAAAATCTTATGGAGAGAAAAAAGCACTTGATAACTTATCATTGGAGATAAAAAAAGGTTCTGTTTTTGGATTACTTGGCGTAAATGGTGCAGGAAAGACAACACTTCTTTCTATTTTAAATGGACTAATATCACAAGATAGCGGTAGTGTAGAGATCTTTGGTTTAGATATGAATAAAGAGCTTAAAAAAGTAAAAAGTCTTAGCTCAATCATTCCTCAACATCTTGCTTTTTATGAAGATCTCAGTGTTAAAGAAAATTTAGATTTTTTTGCAAAAGTACAAAATGCAGAGAAAGAGAGTTATGATAAGTCTGTAGAAATAAATTCTTTAGAAGAAATACTTTTACAAAAAGCTTCAACTCTCTCAGGTGGACAAAAAAGAAGATTAAATATTGCTATTGGTCTTTTAAATAACCCTAAAGTTATATATTTCGATGAGCCAACTGTAGGTATAGATCCAAAGAGTAGAAATGAGATACTTGATTCTATAAAAGAGTATAAAAACTTTGGTATTACAGTGATTTATACGAGCCATTATATGAATGAGATAGAGAAGATCTGTGATGAAGTTGCTATTATAGATCATGGAAAATTAATAGAACAAAACTCTGTTGAGAATCTAATTACAAATAGAAGCAGTGATAGTGTGAGTGTTGAAGTGATCTATTCCGAAAAACTTCAAGAACTTGGGCTTGACATGAGTAGTGAGACAACTATAAAAACAAAAGAGAGTGAACTTTTTGCTACATTAAAATTATGTAAAACACACAAAATATCGATAAAACAGATTAACTATGGCTCGAGCAATTTAGAAAAACATTTTTTAGACATAACAGGTGCAAAAGATGTTTAAAGCGATGATAAAAAAAGAGTTTTTACTTGTTCTTAGGGATAAACATGCACTCTTAGCTCTTTTTGTAATGCCTGCAATTTTTATACTTATAATGTCAGTTGCTATGAGAGATCAATTTACAAATGAGAGCATAGAGTTTTCACTCTATGTAAACGATGCAGATATAAGTAAGATAAGTAAAGATTTTTTAACAAAGATAGAAGCGGATAAAAAGTTTCATCTTCTAGATGATGAAACTTCTGCACAGTTTGTAGTAACGATTCCAAAAGATTATGAGAGTAAGCCAAACTCTAAGTTAAGTATTAATGTGAGAGATTCTATAAAAAGTGATGAGATAGAAGCGTTTAAGGCTATGTTGTTTGAACATGTCTTAAGTGCGAAGCTAGAGAATATGGTAAGAAATATTGAAGGGGTATCTCCTCAAATATCGAAGATACTCTCTGATTTAGAGATCTCAGTTGAAACTATGTATGAGGTAAGTTATAATAACTCTATTAATATTCCAAACTCAACTCAGCAGAGTGTACCTGCCTGGATTGTATTTGGAATGTTTTTTATCATTATTCCAATGTCAACGATTTATGTTAATGAAAGAAAACAAAATACATTAGCTCGGTTAAACTCTATGAATGTCTCAATTTTTGCTATGGGTATATCAAAAAGTATCCCTTACCTTGTTATAAACCAGTTTCAAGTCTTAATTATGCTTGGTGTTGGGATCTACTTGGTACCTCTTTTTGATACGCCAGCTTTAGTTATTAATGGCTCGTTTTTTGCACTTGGTGCTGTCTCAGTTGCTTTAAGTATTGCAGCTATTGGCATCTCTTCTTTAATTGCAGTAAGTGCAAAATCAAGTGAACAAGCGACGACAATAGGTGGTATATTAAATATACTTCTTGGAGCAATAGGTGGAGTTATGGTACCTAAGTTTATTATGCCTCCAGTTATGCAGAAGCTATCAGAAATCTCTCCTATGTCGTGGGGACTTGATGCTTTTTTAGATATTTTTTTAAAATCGGCAAACTTTAGCATGGTACTAAACAATGTACTTATGCTTATCACATTTGGTGTGATATCTTTAATGTTATCTATGTTAATACTACAAATTAGTATAAAAAAAGGTTTTTAAGTGGATATAGAACAATTAAAATATAATCTAAAAAGTATGATTATACAAGAGTGTGAAAAAGAGGATATCTCACCAGAAGATATAGCAGATGATGTTGAACTTTTTTCAGATAAAAGTGGCTTAGAGTTAGACTCCTTAGATGCTCTACAAATATCAATGGGCTTGCAAAACAAATTTGGTATCAGACTTGTAGATTCAAAGGATTTTAGACGAGTTGTAACTACGATTGATAATTTAGTAGCTTACATAAACGAGCAAAATGCATAGTATAAATATTTTAGACTATACGCTAAGGAGTTCACAAGGAAATACCTTAGAAACTCTACAGTCGATTAAAAACATTGATATTAACATTTCTTACAAAGAAGTCTCAACACTTAATGATGCTGTTGAAATACCATACTATCTTTTTAGTGATAAAGTAGAAGATGATGCTAATGAAATCAAAGAAGCTATAAAAAAACTTGTAGAGACTATAACTATAAAACTAACACCACAACAAAGAGCTAAAACAGCTCTAATTATAGGAACTTCACTAATAGATAAAAATATAATTGATTCTATTGAGAGTAGCGTTTATGAGTATAAAAAAAAGCCTTATGCTTCAAGTAAGAAAAGTATAGACTCTTTTGCAAATGAAATATCCAAAGAGTTAGAACTCAACCCGTTTACTATGACCATAAGCACAGCCTGTACATCAAGCATAAATGCAGTTTTAGAAGCAAGAAATCTTATCAACAGTGGTGTTGTAGAGTATGCAATAGTAGTTGGTGTTGAGATATTTTCACAAATGATGAGCGATGGTTTTAGTTCTATGAAACTTCTCTCTACAGATATTCAAAGACCTTTTGATGTTGCAAGAGACGGACTTGTTTTGGGTGAGGCAATTGCGGCTGTTTTGGTTGGAAAAGATAGTTCAAAGTGGTCATTAAGAGGTGGCTACTCAAACTGTAACTCTTTAAATATCACCTCGGTAAGCTCAAGTGGTGAAGAGTATGCAGAGGTTATGGATAAAGCAATGAGTTTTGCTAAGGTAACAGCACAAGATATTACAATGCTCAAAGCTCATGCAACAAGCACACTTACAAATGATATGTCAGAGATAAATGCAATTAAAAAAGTATTTGCATCCGATGTTACTTTTAGTGCACTTAAGCCATATGTTGGACATACTCTTGGAGCTTGTGGTGTCTTAGAATTGGCTATGATTATGTCATGTATAGATGATGGTTTTATCCCTCAAACACTAAATCATAAAGACTCAATCATAAAAGAATATACTCCACTTCAAGAGCATAAAGCATGTAGTTGTGGAATTTTTATGTTAAATTATTTTGGTTTTGGTGGTAATAATACCTCTGTAATAATTCAAAAAGAGTCTAAATGAAACTATATGTAAAAGCAGTAAGTAGTTATAGGGGTCATTTAGATGGATCTGAGATTAAAAAAGAGTTAAAAACTAAGTATAAACTCGATACTCGCAGACAAGACACTTTTATCCATTTAGCTATATATGGCGCTCAGTTATTAAAAGATAAGGTAGAAATTAGTAGTAGTGATGAGCTATACATTACAAGTGGTGTTGGTAATATTGATGTTTTACAAAAAACTAACAAGTATGTATATGAAGAAAAAGAGTTTATAAAACCTTTTGACTTTATAAATATGTTGGGAAATACCACTAGTTACTATGTGGCAAACTCTTTAGGTTTAAAAGATAAAAATACATTTCAAATTTCAAATAATTTTACTTTTATAAACACGCTTATCTCAGTTTTTGCTTCACTAAATCTATCTCAAAACGAAGCGATAATAGGTTCTGTAGATCTGTGTACAAATCCAAATGAAGTGATTAAAAGAGTTTTGGGTCTTGATGAAGATGCAGAAGTGACTAGTAGTGTTAACTATCAAAAACTCTCACTATCATCATCGGGAGCTATCGCCGAGGTTGAATTTGATACGAAGATATACTCTTTACAAGAGGTTCAAGAACTTATAAAAAATAGTGATTTAAAAGTAATGACTTCACCTAGATGCAAAGGTTTAGACTCTTTAAAAGATAGTGAATATTTTGAGACTATGCCAAGCTATTATCTCAATAAGACTATACAAGAGAAGGAAAAAATGCTTTATATTGATTGTTTTGAGGATAGTTATAAAATAATAAAAATTATTGCTTTAGCTTAAACAGTATTTTATTATAATTGAAGGCTCTGAACAGTTATTAAGTTGGATCCTGAATCAAGTTCAGGATGACGGTTTGCTTGTTTAGGATGACAGTTTGTTCAGGATGACAGTTTGCTTGTTTAGGGTGACGGTTTGCCTGTTCAGGGTGACGGTTTGCTTGTTTAGGGTGACGCGTGTTCGTCATTCCGTGCTTGACACGGAATCTGGTTCATAGATTAACCAGATGGTTCAATTTTAGATTAGATTACATAGGAGTGATTATGAAAGAAGTAGATGTATTTATTATAGGGGCAGGTCCTGCTGGATCTATCGCAGGGGCAAAACTAGTAGAAGATGGCTTTAGTGTAAAGATTGTTGATAAGCTTAAATTGCCAAGATTTATGATAGGTGAATCTCTACTTCCAAGGTGTAATGAACTCTTAGAAAAAGCAAATTTACTTGACGTGGTCAAAGAAGCAGGGTTTCAGTTTAAAGGTGGGGTTGCATTTAGAAATGAAGAGGGCGACTTTGCAGCACTAAATTTTTCACAAAACTTAGGTCAAAAGTGGGGAAGTTCTTTTCAGGTAAAGCGTGAAGTTTTTGACAAACTTTTAATAGATGAGGCTCAGAGAAAAGGCTGTGATGTTGAGTATGAAGTAGAGGTTATAGCCTATGATGAGAATGAAAATATTATCACAGTGAAAAATTTAGATGGTAGCGAGGAACTCTATAAGGCGAAGAAAGTTTTAGATGCTTCAGGTTATGGTCGTGTTCTACCTCGATTACTGGATCTTGAAGCTGATTCTCATCTAGCACTTCGTCGTGCAACTTTTGCTCGTGTAGATAAAGACAACCGTCCAGAGGGCGAACAAAATGGTTATATCTTTGTAGATGTTGTTGGTGATAATGAAGCGTGGATTTGGAATATCCCATTTTCAGATGGAGTAACTTCAGTTGGCGTAGTCTGTACTGAGAAGTACTTTAAAAAGTTTAATATGAGTGATGAAGAGTTTTGGGAACATATTATTTACAATAACCCATCAGCATCTAAAAGATATGCTGAGTCTAAAAGAATTGTAGAGGTAAACTCTTTGAGTGGATACTCAGCAGCAGTTACAAAACTTTATGATAAAAACTTTATATTAACAGGAAATGCTTCTGAATTTCTTGATCCAGTTTTCTCTTCTGGTGTAACACTCGCTCTAGAATCAGGTTCAAAAGCAGCAGAACTCACAGCAAGAGAATTAAAAGGTGAAGTAGTTGATTATAAGGTAGAATATGAAGATTATATGATGCTAGGTATAGATGTGTTTAGAGACTATGTAAATGGTTGGTATGATGGCACATTGCAGACTATACTTTTCTCTCAAAAGAAAAACCCTGAAATTACGAAAAAAATAGTCTCAATTCTAAGTGGTTATGTCTGGGATAAAGATAATAGCTTTGTAACTTCTTCAAAATATGCTCTTGAGAAAACATATGAGATGCTAAAGTCATGATCCAAAAAGTACTTCTATCTTTACTCTTAGCAAGTTCTGTATTTGCACAAACTTATAGCTTTACAGAGCTAAGATATAGCGACGCTATAAACCGCTCAACACAGTTAGAAGGTAAGATAAGCTTTACAAAAAATGGTTTAAATATATCATATCCGCAAAGCGCTAGAGAGATTGACTATGATAATGACACTCTAAACTACTATGAAAATGGTAAAATCGTGCAACTCCCAGAGATGCAATCTAGTAAGATGATGCAATACTTTGACATACTTCGTTTGCTCCATAAGGGTGATGAGAGTGAGTTGGAAGGTATGTTTGAGATAGAAGATAGATCTAATGTAAAAATACTAAAACCTCTTGGTGCTATAAAAAACTATATAAATCTAATTGAACTTCGCAAATATGATAATGAACTTAAATATATAAAGCTCTTTTTACAAAATAATGACACAATAAGTATCAATATAAATGACTAAATATCTTAATTTTATAATACTATTTATTCTTCTATCTGTAGGTGTTTTACTAAAAGATAGTATGACTATATCTACAAATCTACTCTCACTCTTTGCAACAAAGGAGAGTGTTGAGAAGTTAAGCATTGCTAACAATTTGGGCTATTCTAAAGAGATGCTCATAGCAGTTAAAGGCTTTGATAAAAAGTCCAAAGCAGATCTTCGTGAGATCTCTAAAAAACTAAAAGAACTAAAACATATAAACTTTGTTCAATCAAGCATAGTTCCAACGGAGGAGATACAAGATTACTATAAAAACAACTACTCTATACTTGCAAAATTTAATGATGCCAATATCACAAAAGAGCAAGTTTTGCAAAAATTACAAGCACTTTATGATGAACAACTCTCTAGTGTTTTTTACTCAAGTATAGATAAAAATGATCCTTTAGCCCTTTTTAAATTAGAAAATATTAAATACTCTGGGATATCGCATAAGGGTGAGTTTATAACGTTAGGAGATTATGGTTTTTTAATCCGAGTTATGACAGATGTTTCGCCTTCTCAAATGAGTGAAGCCAAAGAGCTTTATGAAGATGTGCATACTTTACTTAAAGAGTATCCAAAAGTTGTGGCATTTGCTCCATTTTTTTACACAGTTGAAAACTCTAGCAAAATTAAAGCAGATGTTCAGTGGATAATTATACTCTCTACAGTTATTTTACTTCTGATCTATTATATTCTTATAAAAAATATTAGACTTCTTTCTCAAACCGTAGTAGCACTCATCTCATCCATGCTTTTTGCAAGTTTAATAAGTACAATATTTATTGATAATTTCAATATTTTATCTTTGGCATTTGGGATGAGTTTAACAGCTGTAAGTATTGACTATCTTCTACATTATCACTTTCATAATTTTTATGAGGCTTCTAAAAAGATTGATAAAAATGTACTTTATGGATATCTTACAACTCTATCGGCATTTGCTGTTTTCTCTTTTATTCCAATTCCTTTGATCTCACAAATTAGCTCTTTTGCAGTTTTATCGCTCTCTTTTGCTTATGTGCTTTTTACCTTTGTTTTTCCATATCTTGGGCTTAAAAGATATGAAGAGTCTAACAAAATAGAGAGTGTAAGACAAGAGAGAAAAATTCCAGCTCTTATTGTTTTTGTGCTCTCTTTAGCACTCTTTACTTATAGTGCTTTTAATTTTAAACTAGATAGCAATATTAGAAATTTAGATTATCAAAACCTAAAGCTCTTAGAGGCTGAGAGGTTATTTAAAAGTAATAGTGGATCAAAACTTACTCCAGTAATCGTAGAAGCAACAACTCAAAATAAATTGATCGAAAACTTGCATGAGCTAAAATCAATACTTCCAGATACATTTTCCCTAGCTTCTTTTGTTAAAGATCAAAAGAGCTGTGAAGTAAGACAAGAAGAGCTAAAGGCTTATGATTTTGCAAGATTAAATAGACTTATAAATGAAGAGGCATCAAAGATTGGTTTTAAAGAGAGTTATTTTAAAAATGCTTATACTTTTGTATCTCCGCTAATTTCTTGTGATGTTAAAGAGTTAGATATTTTTAAAACTTATGGACTCTCTATCTATCACGATAAAAATATTCACTACACTATAGCGCTTGTTAGTGACGTTAAAAAGATAAAAAATCTTTCTTTTATATCTAGCATAGATGTAAAAGAGATGTTTGATAGAGCCACGCAGAAGATGTATGACGACCTTTTATATTTTGGTTCATTTGTGTTTGTCATTATCTTTGTTCTACTTTTATTTAGCGTCCGTGCACATTTTATCTACGCCATAAACTATATACTCTTTCCTCTAAGTTTTACAATGGCTGTACTTGTGAGCATGGATGCTATAAACATCATGCACCTTTTCTCTCTAATAATCCTTATAGCCATAGGAATTGATTATGGCATCTATATGAGTAACTCTAAAAAACCAACCAATACTATGTTGGCTGTAAAATACTCACTCTTAAGTACCATCGCTGCATTTGGTGTACTTATCTTTAGTACTATTGTGGCTTTAAATTCCATCGGGATTGTTATTGCATTAGGTTGTGGTGCAATATTTATACTAGTTAAGGTGATGCGATGATTTTAGAATATATTAATTTAGATGGAAGCAAAGAGCTTATAGATCTAGAAAAAAGTGTAACTATAAGCCCTCATTGGGATTATATACAAACTACAAATAAGCTTGATTTTATAAAAACTTTTATACCAAAATATTTGAGTGGACAAAAGATAGTGCTCTTTGATGCTAACCATAAACAGTTACTAGACTTTTATAATAACAACAATATTAATGAGTTAAAAAGTATAGATAAGGCAAACAAAAATTCTAAGATTCTCTTTTTTACATCAGGAAGCAGTGGTTTCCCTGTTGGTGCATTTAAATCAGAAGATAACTTACTCCTAGAAGTAGAGAGTCTGAAAAAGATTCTTGCAAATCGTGATATTAAAAGGGTAGTAGTAAGTGTTCCTTTTGTTCATATTTATGGGATCTTAGCAGGATTATTACTTCCAATAAAATTAGATTGTGTAACACTTGTAGTCAAAGAAGACTTTTTACCTTATGAACTTTTAGAAGAAGCTTTAAAAGAGGATACGCTAGTAATCACAACTCCTGTATTTATAAAAGCAATGGCAAAATTACCAGAGAGTAAAGATCTGTCTCATGCACTTTTTGTCTCTTCTACCGCACCTTTAGCCTTAGAAGATGTTGCAATATTTGAAGATAAATACTCTTCAAACATTGTTCAACTTTTTGGTTCAACTGAAACAGGTGGTATAGCATATAAAAAAGGACGCTCTGCAGAGTGGAATACTCTTCCTTATGTTAAGATCCAAAGTAGTGATGATAAGCTGAGTGTAAGATCTCCTTTTATATCTAACTACATTTTAAATTCAGAGATAATAGAGCTTATACAACCCTATATAACAGAGGATATTGTTGAAATAAAAGATAAAACATTTACTCTTATAGGTCGTAGTAATAAACTTATAAAAATTGCAGGCAAAAGAATATCTGCTACTTTAATAGAAAATATCTTAGAAGAGATACCAGAAATAAACAAGGCTATAGTTTCATTAGTATATAAAAAAGAGCTTCTAAGATCTGAGCAAATTCTTATCACACTTGAAGCCTCAGGGGAAGTTAGTAAGCGTCTTATAAAGGAAAAAATAAGTCAATACTATGGTATTATAACAATTCCATTTAATCTTAAATATGTAGATAAAATTAATAATTCCGCAATGGGTAAGAAAGTAATATTTAATTAAAAAAAAGGACAGAAATAATGATAAAAATAGAAGATGTAAAAGCTAAAATAATCGAAGGCTTAAACCTCGAAGATATAACAACAGATGAGATAGAAGATGATATGGCACTTTTTGGGGATGATGGTTTAGGTCTTGACTCTGTTGATGCGATTGAGTTAACGCTTATTTTAGAAAAAGAGTTTAGTGTGAAAATTACAAATATGGCTGAAGCTGAAAATATATTTGCTTCATCTGCATCTCTTACAGAGTACATAAATAACGAAAAAAATAGTTAAAAGAAATGACTGAAATAAAGCTTCCACATCTTGCACCTATTAAATTTGCAAAGTATACACTTAAAAAAGATGACAAATCTGCTGATGTACTTATAGAGTATGAGCAGATCCCAACACTCCCAATGTTAGTTGAAGCTGCTGCTCAAAGCAGTGCTTCATTTAGAGTAAATGACAAAGAGAGTGCATTTTTGGTTAGTCTAAAAGGTATAAAGCTTTTGCAAAAACCAACCCAACTAAAACTTGTAGCACATGTAACAGATGAACATCGTCTTGATAAAATGAGATATGTTGGATTTGAGATCTTTGAAGATAAGATGACTATAGCTACTGGAACACTTGTTATAGCGGTTCAATAATGCAGTATGACACTATTGTAATTGGTTCTGGAGCTGGTGGACTCGCCTCTGCTTTGTGTCTTGCTAGAGAAGGGCATAAAGTACTTGTACTAGAACAGCACTATCTTCTTGGTGGCTGGTGTCATAGTTTTTCCCTTCATGGAAGTAGGTTTACTCCTGGCATTCACTATATTGGTCTTTTGGCTGAGGGAGAGTCATCAAATGATCTTTATAGAGGTTTAGGTATTGCTAATGATTTAACATTTGTTAGAATGAATCCACAAGGCTATGAGCATTGTTGGATTGGAGATGAGCGATTTGATATACCTGCTGGATTTGATAACTTTAAAAATGCACTTATTGAGAGATTTCCTCATGAGAAAAAAGGCATTATCAGATACTTAAACACAGTTCGTGATGTAAGTAGAGAGTTACAACTCATACCAAAGATGAATGGTTTTTGGGACAAGGTCACAATCCCTTGGCGAACTCGTCATTTAGGGAAATATGGTCTTTTTTCTTTAAAAAGAGTTATAAACTGGCATGTAAAAGATCCGCTACTACAAAAGATCTTAAATGTTCAGTGTGGAGATCATGGACTTCCTCCAAAAAAAGCAAGTTTTCCTCTTCATGCAGCTGTAATGGAGCACTACTTAAGTGGTGGCTACTATCCTGAGGGTGGTGGAGCATCTATTGTCAATGCGATGGTAAAAAGTATTGAGAGTTATGATGGAAAAATCCGCACAAAAGAGAGAGTTAAAAAAATCCTACTTGATGATAAAAAGTCAGCAATTGGCGTTGAGCTTAGTAGCGGTGAGAAGATCTATGCTAAAAATATAATCTCAAATGCAGATCCAAAAAAGATATATCATGATTTAGTAGGCAAAGAACACTTGAGTGAAAAACTAAATGCTAAACTAGATGCAAGTGAATACTCATGTACATCTTTGATGCTTTTTTTAACTGTAAATATGGACGTTCAGGCTGCTGGAATTGACTCTGGAAATATTTGGATTATGCCAAATAGAGATATGGATGATGTTTATAAAGAGATGATGAGTAGCGATATTCTCTCACAAGAGTATTTTCCCGGTCTATTTATTAGCTGTACAACACTCAAAGACCCAGCTAGTTATAATGGTAAAGAACATACCTTTGAAGTAATTACTTACATTAATTATGAAGCATTTAAAGAGTTTGAGGGTGAAGTAAAAAAGCGTTCAAAAAGCTACTTAGAATTTAAAGAGAAGCTGATGGATAAAATGATAAATACTCTTAATCGAGCCATCCCAAATATTAAAGAGAGTATCGTTCATAAAGAGTTAGGCACACCTTTAACAAATGAGTACTTTATAAATGCAACACAAGGAAGTGTTTATGGCACACAAAAGAGTTTAGACCAAATAGGTCCAAATGCTTTTAGAGCTGTAAGTGAAGTAAAAAACCTCTATCTTTGTGGTGCTAGTATCTTAGCTCACGGTGTAACTGGAGCTACTTACTCTGGAGTTGATACAGCTGCGAGAATATTAGGATGCAGACAAGAAGATCTCATAAAACCGATCGAAGGTCAAAAATTAAAAATAATAGATATTAAAAAAGGTCAACAATATGTTTGAGGGTTTATATGAAGTTATCTCAAAAAGTGAAAATGAAGCAGTTGTTAAATTAAGCAATAAAAAACATCCTATATTTAAAGCACATTTTCCAAGACATCCTATCCTTCCTGGTTTTGTTCACTTTGAAATTGTTGCTGATGTTTTTAATTTTGAAGTCCAAACTATTAAAAAAGCAAAGTTTATGAGTTTAGTTACTCCAAAGCAGACTTTAACATACAAAAGAAGTGCCAATAAATTTAGTGTCTTATGTGAAGATAAAGAAGTAGCAAGTTTTAGTTTATGAAAATCTCTATCGTTGTACCTGTTTATAACTCTCCTTTTATAGATGAGGTTATAGAAGACCTTTTTAAGTATGAGTATAAAATCATAGTAGTAGATGATGGATCAGATGAAAAAATAACTACAAAATATGATGAGATCGATATAGTAAGACATGATGTTAATATGGGAAAAGGTGAGGCTATCTTAAGTGGTGCAAAGCGTGCTAAAGAACTAGGTTTTGATGCTATCTTGACATTTGATGGAGATAAACAGCATCTAAGCTCAGAGATAGTTAAGCTGACATCTCACTATAAAGAAGGATCTATAGTAATTGGCAATCGTGATTTTAGCTCAGAGAGTGTACCAAATAGCTCAAAGTTTGGTCGTAAGTTTAGTAATTTTTGGGTCTTTTTAGAAACATTCAAATCTCTAGGTGACACTCAAAGTGGTTTTAGAATCTATCCAATAGATATCTTAGATCTAAGTATAAGAAATAGAAGATTTGACTTTGAGATAGAAGTTCTTGCTTTGCACTCTTATAGAAAAGGCAAGATTATTGATGTTGAAGTTGAGTGTTATTACCCTCCTAAGGGAGAGAGAGTTTCTCATTTTGATAAGTTTTATGATAATTGGCGTTTGACTAAGGCTCATACGAAGCTTATGCTTCAAAGATATCTATTATTAAGAGGAATTTTATGGGTATAAAACAGTATGGCAATGCCTTAGGACATAAGATACTATTGACAATATATAAGCTTTTAGGATATAGATTTGTATCATTTATTTTAAATTTTGTTACACTTTATTATGTGGTTTTTACACCTTCTGTTAAGCGCTCTTTAGAGAGTTATTATGAGCATTTAGGTCTAAAATTAAGTTATGTAGCTTATTTTAGACATATAAAGCTTTTTGCACTCTCAATTTTTGATAGATTTATCTCAAGAATAAAACCAGATGAACTCTCTTTTGAACGTGAAAATAGAGAGGCTTTTATGTCACTGCAAGAGGGCGGTATAGTTTTGCTTTCACATATTGGTGGTTGGGCTACTGCTGGATACTCTATGAGAGCAAATATACCACCTATGAATATAGTGATGCATGAAGCAACAAAAGATAAAATAAGTGAACTTGAAAAGTCTAAGCAGCGCCAAAATGAATCAAATGTGAAAATAATAGATTTAAACAAAGGCGCAATTGCAGCAAATATACAAATTGCTAATGCTCTTATGAACAAAGAAGTTGTTGCAATGATGGCTGATAGAGTAACTGATCCAAGGAAAGTTGTGACTGTTGATTTTTTAGGTTCACAAGTTGAGATAAATAAAAATCCATTTGATATAGCTTATAGATTTAAAAAAACACTTGTAGCAACTTTTGTAGTTTTAACAAAAGAGAAACACTATAAGTTAATATTTAAAGATATTACAATAGAAGAAAAGTCATTAGAAGAAATAGCCCAAGAATATATGAATATTCTCACAAAAATAATTAAAATTTATCCTAACCAATGGTATAATTTTTACGATTTTTTTAATCCGAGGAAAATAAATGTTAATAAACAATAGAGTGATTTCGTACAAAAATTTCTTACACGATAGCAGTGTAAAACTAGATGATAGTAAAGAGTTTATCGATTTTATCAATTCAGGTCATGAGTTTCTTATAGAAAACATTTCAGCAGGACGACCAATTTATGGTGTAACAACAGGTTATGGTGAAGCTGGACAAAATTATGCAGCATTTGAAGAGGCACAAGAGCTTCAAAAAAATCTTTATAGTTTCCACGGTTGTGGTGTTGGTGAGTACTTGAGTGAAGAAGTTTCGCGTATTATGGTAACTATTCGTATGATTAGTCTCTCAAAAGGAAAGAGTGGAGTTAGTTATGATCTACTTAAGCGTTTTGAGATGCTTCTTCAGAGAAAAATTTATCCACTTATTCCTTCTCAAGGCTCAGTAGGTGCTAGTGGTGATTTAACACCACTTTCATATATAGCTGCTGTAATTGCTGGGGATAGAGAGTGTTACTATGAAGGCAAGATTAGAGATACAGCAGAACTCTACCGAGAATTAGGAATAGAACCATATGTTTTTAAACCAAAAGAAGCACTTGGGATTATGAATGGTACGGCCGCAATGAGTGCTATTGCAATTAATTCTATTGAAAAATTTGAGACAATTTTAAGCACTATGGAGTCTTTTGTTGCATCGATATTTGAGCTGCTTTTGTGTGACACAACGCCTCTAGAACCATTTGTTCATGACTCTAAACCTTTTGATGGTCAACGCGCTACAGCTGCAAATATTTTAGCTAAATGTGATGGTTCAAAACTTACTCACGAAGCCTTTGGTCGCTATGATCAGTTTCACTTAGAAGCTGAGCAAAACATTCAAGATCGCTACTCTATTCGTTGTGCTCCACAAGTTTTAGGTGTGGTTTATGACAACCTTACACTTGCAAAAAAGTGGATTGAAACTGAGATTAATGGTGTAAATGACAATCCATTAATAGATCCTATCGGTAAAAAGATCTACACATCTGGTAACTTCTATGGTGGATATGTTTGTCACGCTATGGATACTATGCGTATCTGCGTTGGAAATGTTGCAGATCTACTTGACAAAGAGTTTGGATTACTAGTAGATCATAAGTTTAACAAAGGTTTAGGTGAATCTCTTAAACTTAACAAAAAATCGACTCACCATGGTTTTAAAGCTATGCAAATAACACTAAGTTCACTCACTGCTGATGTTATTATGAACACAGTTCCTGCATCTTTGCACTCTCGTCCTACAGAGTCTTTTAACCAAGATAAAGTAAGTATGGGAACAACAGCAGCACTACACTTTGCTAAACAACTTCCAGATCTGACAAATATGCTGAGTATAGCTATTATTGGTATGGCTCAAGCAGTTGATTTGCGCGGTAAGTCAAAGTGTTCTGAATTCTTACAACAAAACTATGACAAAGTTCGCGCAGAAGTTGAGGCTTTAGAGTTTGATAGAAGAATGGATATAGATATTAAAGTAGTCTATAAAATGATCCTTGATGGTGCTTTTGCATGAGTATGAAAAAAGTTTTAGTTACAGGGGCTACTGGTGCAATTGGTGAAGCTTGTGCAAGATACTTTCATGATAATGGATATTTTGTATATTTAAACTACAGATCTAACGAGACAAAGGCTAATGCGCTTCATGGGGAGTTAGTAAACTCCCAAACACTATATTTTGATATTACTAAAAAAGAAGAAGTTGCTTCTGCTGTTGAGAGTTTAGAGTTAGATGTATTAGTAAATAACGCTGGCATTACAAAAGATAATCTTTTTTTCTGGATGAAAGATGAAGAGTGGAGTGATGTAATAGATACTTCTGTAAATGGTACATACTATGTTACAAAAGCAGTTTTAAAAAATATGATCGCAAACAAAAAGGGTGCAATTGTAAATGTTGCATCGGTCTCAGGACTTGTTGGTAATGCAGGTCAGACAAATTACTCAGCTGCAAAAGGTGCAATGATTGCATTTACAAAAGCACTCTCAGCAGAAGTAGCACGATACAAAATTCGTGTAAATGCAGTTGCACCTGGACTGATAGAATCTGAAATGACAAAAGATCTACCTCTAAAAGAGATGAAAAAAGGTATCCCTCTTCGTCGCGTTGGTGTTGCTCACGATGTTGCAGAATGTGTCTTTTTCTTAGGAGACAAAGCATCTTATGTGACAGGTGATGTTATGAACATAAGCGGTGGAATGGTTCGATGAAAATAGCGATAATAGGAGGAGGGCTTAGCGGACTTTTATGTGCACTTATGCTTGAGCGCAGAGGCTACTCTCCTACTATTTATGAAAGACTTTCTAAATTAGGTGGTGTGCTAGACTCTTTTAAGAGAAAGAAAGTACTTTTTGATATAGGTTTCCACTATTCTGGAGCCCTAGAAAAAGGTCAATATCTATATAACTCAATGCAAGGGTTAGAGTTATTAGAAAAGCTAAAGCTTGAGAAGTACGATGGCGCATTTGATACTTTGTATATAGATGATGAGATTTTTGAAGTACCTCTTAGCTCTTTAGAGTTTAAAAAACAGCTTCAAGCTAGATTTCCCAAAGAGAGTGAAAATATAGAGATTTTCTTTCACAAATGTTATGAAGTGAGTGAAATAAGCTCAAAGCCAGAGCAATTTGTTAAAGTAGACTCTCGTAGTTTAAAAGATGTTATGAAAGATATAAAAGATGAAAAACTTAGAAAGGTTTTTTTGCATTTTACTATCTTTTATGCAACTGCATTTTATGAAGATGCTTCTTTTGATTTTTATGCAAAAATCTTTATAAATATGCTTGATGGAACTAGAAAAATAGAAGGTGGTGGTGGAGCAATTATATCAGCACTAAAAGAGTCGCTATCAAAAACTACAATCAAAAAAAGAAGTGAAGTTACAAAGATTTTTCAAGATAAAAATGGAGTGAACGCACTTCTATGTAAAGACGAAAAAGTCGCTTACGATGCAATCATTTCTACAGTTCATCCAAAAACAACGCTAAAAATGTTTGATGATTTAGATAAAAAACAAAGAAGATATCAGAGCCACATAGAAGATCTCGAAGAGTCTCCCTCTTTTTTCTCAATATTTTGTCTTATAGATGCACAGATAGAGTCAAATCTTTACTTTTACGGGGATGAATTTATCTCTGTCTTACCTTCTCGTATCTACAAAGGTAAAACGGTAGCTACAATTCTTGCTGGAAGTTACTATAGCGAGTATGAAAATCTCTCTGAAGATGAATATAAAAAGAAAAAAGAGCAAGAGTGCCAACATCACTTAAATAGAGTTAGAAAGTTATACGATTTTGGAGAGATTGAAGTTATTGATAGCTCTACGCCTTTGACTAAACAGCACTACTCAAATGGTAGTGAAGGAAGTATCTATGGTGTTTTATGTTCAGCTAAACAAAAAAGTTTATCAGTTGTGATGCCAAGAACAAGAGTAAAAAACTTATACTTTGCAGGTGAAAATATTATTGCACCTGGTTTAATAGGTGCTTTTTTAGGTGCTGAAATACTAATGAATTATTTTGAGGAGAAAAAATGAGAAGAGTTGTAATTACTGGTGTCGGCTTAAACTCACCACTTGGAAATTCATACGATGAACTATATGAGAGTTTAAAAGCACAAAAATCTGGAATTGAGTATGTTCCTGAATGGGAAATCATTAAAGATTTAGGTACAAAAGTGGCTGGTCGTGTGAAAAATGTTGATCTTAAAGCTATTCCTAGAAAATTTCGTCGTTCTATGGGAAGAGTCGCACAACTAGCCGCAGTATCAACAGGCCAAGCTATAGCAGATGCAAACTTAACCCCAGAGATGCTAGGTTCTAAACGCTGTGGTTTGGCATTTGGCTCAACAATGGGTGGCAATGAAACAATGTTTGAATATATGCCAGAAGTTCAGGAAAAAATGAGCTTTCGTGGTCAAAATTCAATGGCTTTTTTAAAGATGATGAGTCATACAGTCGCTGCAAATCTTGCCCAAATGTTTGAAATAAAGGGACGGAATCTTCCTACTTGTTCAGCTTGTACATCTTCTTCTCAAGGTATTGGTGCTGGTTATGAAAGTGTAAAGTATGGCATGAGTGATATCATGGTTTGTGGTGGTGCAGAAGAGCATCATTATCTCTCCGCAGGTGTTTTTGATGTTATGGCTGCCGCTTCAACTAAACACGCAGATGAGCCACATCTCTCATCAAAACCTTTTGATGAAGCTCGTGATGGACTTGTTGTAAGTGAGGGAAGTGGTGCTTTAGTTTTAGAAGAGCTTGAACACGCTCTTGCTCGTGGTGCTAAAATCTATGGTGAGATTATAGGATATGGAACAAGTTGTGATGGTGCACACATTACAACACCTTCAAGAGAAGGGATGCAGCAGGTGATGGAGACATCTTTAGAAGATGCAAAACTAAAACCAGAAGATATTGAGTACATCAATGCTCATGCAACAGCAACAGCTAGAGGTGATATCGCAGAATCGCATGCAACTCATGCCATTTTTGGATCTTTAACTCCGGTGAGCAGTACAAAAGGACATATGGGTCATCTTCTTGGTGGTTGTGGTGTTGTTGAGTCAGTTATATGTCTTATCGCTTTAAATGAGTCTTTACTACCAAAGACCATGAATTTTAAGACATTAGATAAAGAGTGTGCACCAATAAATGTTTTAGGTGAAAATACTGAGAAAGATGTAAATATTGTTATGAATAACAACTTTGCTTTTGGTGGGATAAACACCTCTTTGATATTTAAGAAGTACCAAGCCTAATGTTGGGTGAAATTATCTTTATAAATCCTCCATATGAACAGGTTTCTGCGGGTACGGACTATCTTAAACATATAACCAATAGATCTCCTTCTATTGGTCTTTTGTTACTCGCTTCAAAAGCGAGAGAGATAGGTTATACCACAGAGATAATAGAGAGTGATTTAGAAGGACTCTCACCAGAAACTGTAGCACAAAGAGTACTTGAGAAAAACCCAAAATTTGTAGGCATCACACTCTTTACTGTTGGTGTTTTTAATGCTTCAATCATCGCTAAAATCATTAAAGAAAAAAACCCTAATATATATATTTTAGTAGGTGGACCACATATCTCTTCTATGGGTTATGAGACGATGGAGCGCTTTGGTGAGTTTGATGTTTGTGTTATTCATGAGGGTGAGTTGATTTTAGAAAACTTACTTAAAACTATTGAAAATGGCGATTCTTTAGAGGGTGTTAATGGCATTATGTATAGAGATGCTGATGGCATAATCCGTAAAACAACACCACCTCCAACAATAGAGGACTTAGACTCTCTCCCTATTCCAGCATGGGATCTATTACCAAACTTTCCTCATGGTTATCTACCTGCTATTTATGACTATCCTAGATCTCCAGTAGCTACATATTCAGCTTCAAGAGGATGTCCATTTCTTTGTGAATTTTGTGATACATCTACTTTTGGTGGTAAGATAAGATATAACTCTCCTAAGCATGTACATAGTGTTATGAGGCACTTAAGTGAAGTCTATGGAGTGAAGCATTTACAGTTTGTAGATGATCTTTTTGTAGCACATAATGCAAGAGTTATAGAGTTTAGTAAGCTTCTAATCGAAGATAAGATAGATATGACTTGGAGCTGTACAGCTAGAGTAAACACTGTTAAACCAGAGACTTTAGCACTTATGAAAGAAGCAGGTTGTTGGGAGATTAGTTTTGGACTTGAGAGTGGCTCAGACTGGCTTTTAGATGAGATGAAAAAATCACAAAGAGTCAAAACTGCAGAACAAGCTGTTCAATGGACTCACGAAGCTGGTATCAAAGTCAAAGGGCTTTTCATGTTAGGTTATCCTGGAGAGAATCAAGAGAGCATTAATCTTACAAAAGATTTTATAAAACGAGTACCCATGACAACAATGAATCTCTCAAAATTTACACCATACCCAGGATCTCCAATCTATAGAAAACTATATGGTACTTCTATTAGAGAAGAGGATTGGGATAGACTCAATGGTATGAACTTTGTATATCAAGCAGAAGGTTTTACAGAAGAGCAGTTAGATAGTGAATATAAGGAGATTATTAAGTCCTTTTATAAGCGTCCTCAGATATTATGGTACTACACAAAAATGTCTTTGATAAACTTAACGCATCTCAAAAGGTTAACTATGTTCTTTTTAGGTTTTTTCAGGTCTAAAATCAAAATATAGCGACGCATTTAAAGATAAAATATGAAACAATAGATTACAATAATCACATTAGTAATTAAAAGAGACAAAGGAATTATATTGGCAACAAAAGAAGAAGTTTATAGTAAAATTAAGAGCGTATTAATGGACGAATTTGAAGTAGAAGAAGAGGCTATTTCAATGGAAGCAAACTTATTTACTGACTTAGAACTTGATAGCTTAGATGCAATTGATTTAATGGTAACATTAGACAAAGAGCTTGGTATTGAGATAAAAACAGAAGAGATGCAAGACTTACGTACTATCGAAGATGTATGTAACTTTGTTTTATCTTCTATACCTGCTGATGAGTAGTGTCCTAACACTACTTTTCGCCCCTTCATTTTTACTTTTAATCCACTACTTTGATTTTAAAAAAATTGTTTTAACATATATTGTTATATCACTTGTTGTTTTGATATATGCTTTTAAACAAAAGAAAAAAATTGAAGATTTTGTAATACTGGGTATCTATCTTGTTTTGTTGAGTATTTCATACTTTTATGTAAGTTTAGAAACTATAAAGTTTATACCTGTATTTACATCGATGGCATTTTTTACAATTTTTGCAGAGTCGGCTATAAAAAAAAGAGGGCTTATATATAAATTTACACAGAAGTTTTATAAAAAAGAGTTGAGTGAAGCTGAGAGTAGATTTTTAAAGAGTGGAGACGCTTACTGGGCTTTTTCTATTCTTCTTTACGCAGTTGTTCAAGTTGTGTTAGTTTTTAGTGCAAGTGATGCTGTCTGGGCACTATATAGCTCTGTTGGTTGGTATATTTACTTCGGTCTTATTTTAGGTATGCAGATTATATATGGAAGAGTATATGCGATTAAAATGTCTTCTTAGTTTTTATGCTTTTATCTTATTTTGGGGAACTATAGGTCTTTTTGTATTACCATCACTTCTTATATATTTTTTAGTTTACCCTTTTATGAAGTATCCACAAGATATTTTTCAATACCTCTCTTCTGTCATATATAAAATATTTTTTAAACTTTTGTATGTAGCAGATTTAAAAATTGAACTACCAGATTATTTGCCAAACGGCGCTATATATATTGCTACGCATCAATCTAGTCTTGATTATCCTATTTTAGGAAGTTTTATAAAAAAATATTTAACAGTGACTAACTTGAATTTTACAAGAATTCCTTTTGCATCTTTTGTAGGAAAACTCATAGGTGCAAGAACTGTAAACAAAAACAAACTAAACGATATCGCAGTTATGTACAAAGAGCTTGAAGATATTTTAAATGACAATAGAAACATTATAATCTTTCCAGAAGGCACAAGAAATGATGGCACTAAACTCAAGAAGTTTAAAAAAGGTGCTTTTAGATTAGCGATGAATACAAACAAGCCCATCATACCTATAATAATTGATGGCTCAGCAAAACTTTTGGCTAAAGGTGACCCTTGCTTTAAAACTACTGCTAGAACAGTCGTAAGAGTTAAAATGTTAGATGCCATCTACCCTCAAAATTTTGAAAATGAAATTCAAATGATGAATTTTGCCTCTGAAATGATGTCTTATAAAAATAAATAATTCTTTATCTTATATCTGAACAAAAACAGAGTATAAAAGCAAATATATTGATAGAAATAAGATATATCTCTAAGTTACTAACTAAGTATAAAATCTATATAAATCATCGAGGCATCTTACAGTTACTTTAAAATAACATCATCAAAAAATAGTTCTCTATTGTTCTCAAAATTTTCAACTAGTTTTGTAAAACAGCCTCCAAGCTCTCTTATAGTCTCAATATTTGGCTCTATATATATCTTGTTTGATTTTTTCTGCATTTTAATAATGCCTGCTTCACGGAGTAACTGCAGATGCTTTGAGATTGTCGGTAGAGAAAACTCAAAATGTTGAGCAATTGTTGAGACACATGTGGAGTGAGGGCTTACTTTTGGGTTTTTATTGTCTATGGAACACACATAACCACCTGTAAATACATTCTTAAAGATAAGAAATCTAGTCTCATTTC
>NZ_JALOAN010000026.1 GCF_023228785.1 Sulfurimonas sp. | reverse complement strand
GCACTTAATACACTTATTGGTATTTTGTCACATGGTAGTGGAACAGGAATAAACAATGCAGCACTATATTTTATAGGCTCTGATAGTAATGTAAGAACTGGTTATGGATGGAATGGAGCTATTACAGATCAAAGCTCTGCAATGCATCCAATCATTGCCAATGGTATAGATGGATTTTCTTCAAGTATTGTAGGTGTTGATTTTAGCGGAGTTGATGTTTTTGAATACTACCAACTAGCATGGACAGCTTACGCAGTTGTGCATGATGAAAATAGTGGAGACTTGACTCTTCATTATGACTATCAACCTTGGAGAGGAGACACTTATTTGTTGAAACAAGATGGAACTCAAACTAAAAATGAATTATTAATGCAAAATGTAGATACTTTTAGATTTAAAGCTGTTGGCTCAGTTGTTAAGATACAAGTTTGTGTAGAGACCGATTTAGTGGAGGAGTATTCTTTATGCAAAGAAAAAACTATATTTTAAATAGAAAAAAAGTACTACATCGTTCAGGTTTTGCTATGATGATGGCCATTATTGTAATAGTTATCATCTCAACTATTATGGCTCTCTCTTTAGCTTTAACTACACAAACTGCTAAAAGAACAACCGATATTTACCTCTATGAACAAGCTGTTTTGTATTC
This sequence comes from Sulfurimonas sp., assembly GCF_023228785.1. Taxonomy (GTDB): domain Bacteria; phylum Campylobacterota; class Campylobacteria; order Campylobacterales; family Sulfurimonadaceae; genus Sulfurimonas. The sequence continues at coordinate 30,329 of NZ_JALOAN010000026.1, read as the reverse complement.
TAAGAGTGCAGCAGAGTTGGCATTATTGCGTATAGCAGAGACTGGATCTTGTACAACCATCCCATCCTATACTATAGGTAATATATACGATATTAATGTTAGTGTTAGATATGTTTATAGAGGTTTAGTGTGTGGAGGGGATAATGATTATTTTACTACGATACAAACAGATGAACAAAACGGAAGTGTGCTAATGGACATAACAGTCACAGCAAACCCTGATGGTACTACCGAACCCATAAGATACTTCAGAAGAAGCATTCAAAAATTGTAGCTATAATAAACTTTTAATGCTATAATTCCAAAATTAATTATTAAAGGACTATAAATGAATATTTCTCTTACGGGAAGACATTTAGAACTAACTGAGCATATTAAAGCTCATATAAACACTTCTATTGAGACACTTTCTAAGTACAACATGGATATTATTGCTGTAAATGTTGTAGTATCTACTCAAACTAAAAAAGGTAAAGAGCACTCTGTTGTAGAATTTGTTATAAATTTAGCACATAAAAACTCTGTTGTTATCAAACAAAGTGATGATGATTTATACGCAGCAGTTGACCTTGCAATAGCAAGAGCACAAAAAGCTCTTCGCCGTATCCATGACAAAGAGGTGACTCATCGTCAAACTGGTATCAATGAGATGAAGGCTGAGAGTGTAGATATCAAAGCAGAAGCAGAGGCTAATGAAGATGAGATTATTCCAGTAGAGCTAGATCTTTACAAGCCTCGTGAAGTCGAAGATGTACTAAACGACTTAAAAGAGAGTGGAAAACTATTTGAGATCTTTTTAGACAACGAAGATAAAACTCGTGTTCTATACAAAAGAAACGACGGAAGATTCGGTCTGTACTAATAGTCCGCAAAAGGAACAAAGTCCCTTTTGCTTCGCTAAGGCCGCTGAGACCACTAAAGCTAGCCTCTTTGAGGCAGAGTTTATTTACATAACTAATATAGCCGAAGGGAGTTCCAACTCCCTAAGTTGGAGCTAAATCCTCTTTTACACTTTTTACTATCTCTTCATCTTCTGCCAAATCAATCCATTTAAACTGACTTCCACTCTGAGTTGCACCACGCAGCAGATCTCCGCCTTTTCTAAACTTAAGATCTAAGTTTGCAATATCAAAACCGCTAACAGTATCTACAAATCTCTCCAGCCTATCAGAACTGCTTTGGTTTGTGTAGAGGTAACAATAGCCTTGAAGACCAGTTCTACTTACTCTTCCTCTTAGTTGGTGCAGAGTTGAGAGTCCCAATCTCTCAGCTCCAACAATAACAACTGTTGTAAGTCTTGGAAGTGAGATCCCAACTTCTACAACAGTTGTAGCTATAAGTATGTCGCCACTCTCTCTAAAGTCTAGCAAAACTTCCTCTTTTTGTTTATCTTTGCCATGAGTTACATATACATTCTTAAAGTTATTTTCCCAGTAAGATCTCGCTTCTTCTATGCTTTGGTAGTCTAAAAATTCACTCTGCTCAACTAGAGGGTAGACTAAAAGCACTTGGTTATTTTTACTAATTTGCTCTTTTATATGCACAAGCAGATCTTTAAAGTCACTCTTATGTATAACTTTGCTTGTGATGTTTTTTACAAATGGAGTAGTTGTGATTAGACTTACATCTATGTGTGCTGTCTCTATCATCGCTTGAGTTCTTGGGATTGGAGTTGCACTAAACTGTAAAAAATGAGGTTTTAACTCTCCCTCACTTACAATTTTTTCTAGCAAATTTCTTTGAGCAGTTCCAAAGCGATGTTGCTCATCCACCATAACCAAAGCTGCATCTGGGAGATCTCTATAGAGTAGGGCATGAGTTCCTATAATAAAGTCATACTCAGATAGGTCTAGCTTTCTAGACTTGTTTGTGACTAAAACAGACTTTACATTTGGTAGATATTTTTGTGCTTCTTCATAGAGTTGGTTTGCCAAAATTGTAGTTGGTGCCATTAAGATCGAGCGGAAAGGTAGCATCATAAAAGCAGAAGCGAGTATAACCATAGTCTTACCACTTCCAACATCTCCAACTATCATTCGCTTTGAAGCTACATCTTTTGAGAAGTCTATTTGTATATCTTCTATAGTTTGTATCTGCTCATCTGTTAAAGTAAATGGAAGAGTTGAAGCCCACGATGTAAACTCAGACTCAACGCTCACTAAAGGTTTAAAATATCTTCTTTTTTTAGATAGCACTCTCATATAGCAAAAGAGTTCCAAATATTTTAATGCATCTATACTCTTTGGATCTAATTCTTTTGTGTTTAAAAGAGTTTTAGGAAAGTGCAAAGATAAGATCTCGCGTGCAACACTCTCTTTTAAACCCTCATTTAGTAAAACTTCAAGTGTAAGATTTTTTTGAATAAGACGGTACATAACATCAGATCTAAGCGCTGACTTGTACTTTGGAGTAATAGATCCAACACTTGTGGTTTTTCTAGGCATTGCCATACTACAAAGTCCAGCATTACAGTTTATGACTCCATAGAAATAATCTCTTTCACCCACTTTAAATTGATGCATCATATATGGTTTTGGGCGAAACAAAACACCGTTTATGCTGTGACCTAGGTTATGTGCAAAAAAAGTTATCTGGATGGAATTTGCAGAGCGAAAAATTGACTCAACAGTTGCATCTATTAGTTGTGGTTTTGATATCTCTATCTTAGGGTGTAGGGTGAGATCTTCATAAGAGTGAGGGATATTTAAAGCGAGTTCGCACCAAGAGTTAACACCGAGCTTTTTAAACTTTGCTTCTATATCTTTTGTGAGATTCATTTTACATCCTTAAAGTACCAAATGCTACCCTGTTTTATAAACCTCACGCAAAAGTATTGCATAGTGTCATATAATGCTTAAGATAGCATTACTTAGTAACTATTGCAAAGCTCAGTTCTAAAATCTCTTTATGACTTTTGATAAACTCATTTAAATCTTTGAGTGTTAGTTTTTCGATCAGTTCTAACTCTTTTTGAGAATGACCGAGCTCTTGACCTTTGTAAAACTCCATAAATGTGCGGTTTAGTCTTTGGCTCATTGTCTCAGCTCTTAGAGGCTCACTTCCTAGAAGAAATTTTTTAGTCTGCTCTAGCTCATCTTCTGTAACACCGCTCTTTACAAACTCTGCAATAACCTCTTTTACACTCTTTTGTGCAACTTCAAGGGAGTCTAGTTTTGTTTGCAAATAACCAGTCAAATAGCTACTTGATTTGCTCACACTTAGTCTTGCATAAGCTGAATATGCCAAACCTTGTTTTACTCTGATCTCTTCCATTAGACGAGATCCAAAGCCACCAGTTCCCAGTATAAAAGTAGCAACTCTAGCTTTGTAATAATCTCTAGAGTCAAACTCTATGTTGTATGGTGAACCAAAATAGACATAAGCTTGTTCAGTCTCTTTTTTTAAGATGCTCTCTTGTACTTTTGTGTTTACTTCGTAGTGAGCCAGTTTTTCTAGCTCGCCTTTTGGCATTGAAGCTACTATCTTTTGTATCTCTTTTTTTGCTTTTTCTATATCCACATCACCGCCAATTGCGACTATGAGTTTTGAGCTAACTAAGTTTTTCTCTATGAAACTCTTAACATCTTTAAGCTCTATGCTCTCAACACTCTCCAATGTTCCAGATGATGGATTTGCAAGTGGAGTATCTTTAAATAGAAGTCTTTTCAATTCATTTGAAGCCACATAGTCAAAGTCATTTTGTTTTGAACTTAGTGAGCCTAGAGTTGTAGTTTTTACTTTTTTAAGAGCATCTTCACTTATGTTTGGATCGCTTAAAAGTGCTTGAAGTTTTTTAAGTCCATCTCCAAACTCCTCTTTTAAACATCCAAGTTCCATTACAAAAGTCTCAGATCCTGCGTGTGAAGAAATGTGTATAGCCTTACTCTCTAAAGACTCAGCAAAGGCAGAAGATCCAAGTTTCTTTGTTCCCTCTCCAAGAACTCTTGCACTAAACTTTGCAAGTCCTGCTTTTTGTGTGTCTGTTATGCTTCCGCTATTTTGAAAAATAAACTGCAAACTAACTAAAGGAAGTCTTTTGTCTTCTTCAAAAATCACAGGAACTTTAAAGTCCTCTGTCTCTATATATTCTATTGTCGCTGCCATTATTATTTGTCCCATCATTAGTAAAGTAAAGATAATTTTTTTCATCGTTTGTTATGTTCTCCTGCCACTAAAGCTTCGCCCAAAGATGAGATTTTGCTTAAGCAAACCTCTCTAGTGTTTCATAAGCTGTATTTCTTACAGCTGGGATCTCACCTATATCTTTTATGAGATCTACCATCTCCTCTTTTGCCATTGTGTAAGCTGCACCCGCACTACTTACAACATTTTCTTCCATCATAGTTGAGCCTAGATCATTTGCACCAAATCTAAGCGCCATCTGACCAATATATGCACCTTGAGTTACCCAAGAGCTTTGAATATTTGGCACATTATCTAAGTATAGTCTTGCAACTGCTAAGAGTCTTAAGTATCTGTTTGAAGATGGTTTGTCCATATCTGGAATAAGTCTTAAAAGCTCAGTATTTTGCCCCTGAAAACTCCACATGATAAAGGCGCGAAATCCACCTGTCTCATCTTGAAGTTTTCTTATCATATCAAAATGCTCGATGATGTCTTCGTCGCTCTCAACAGTTCCATACATCATTGTAGCGGTACTCATGATGTCAAGTTTATGGGCTTTTCTGTGGATATCTATCCACACTTCTGAGTCTATCTTTTTTGGTGCGATAATATCGCGAACTTTATCACTAAGGATCTCAGCACCAGCTCCAGGAATAGAAGCTAGACCTTTGATTTTTAGTCTCTCTAAGACCTCTTCAACACTTATGCGAGAAACTTTTGCTATAAAATCTATCTCTATAGAAGAGAAGCCATGAATAGTAATTTGCGGATATCTAGTATGAATATGCTCTACTAGATCTTCATACCACTCTATTTTTAGCTTAGGATGTACTCCGCCTTGAAAGAGGATCTGCGTCCCACCAATCTCAAGCAGTTCATCTATTTTTGCATCTATCTCATCAAAGGTTAAAACATAAGCATCAGCATCTTTTTCATGTCTATAAAAAGCACAAAACTTGCAATCTACCCAGCAAATATTTGTATAGTTTATATTTCTATCTACTACAAAAGTAGTTATACCTTTTGGATGTAACTCTTTTTTTCTTTTTGATGCCATGATGCCAAGCTCTTTTAAGTCAGCATTTTTTATTAGATCTAGTGCTTCTTCTTTGCTTAGTCTCTTCATTTTCTCTCTTTAATTTCTAGCTTCATCAATAATAGCACTTAGACCTTTATCCATTGCCTTTAATTGCTTTTTGTTTTTAAGTTTAAAATCTGCTTTAAGACTACTAACATCTCTATAGGCGATTTTGACACCAGACTCTTTGTAAACTAAAATACGAAGAGGTAGATCTAGTGCAGTACGGATATCTTCTTGCATTAATTTTGTGCCAGCTTTTGGGTTTCCAAAGAGGATAACTTTTGCTTCACTCATCTGCATATCAACATTTTTTGCATTTTGTTTATGATCGATTATTGCAAAGACCTTAAAACCTTTGGAAGTTACGATTTTTTTAATATTTTGTATGGTTTGAGAGACACTATGCTTGCTCTCAACTATTTTCACATCACTTGCACTTAAACCTATAGCGCAGAGTAAAAGAAGAAGAAGTTTTTTCATAATCTATGCTACTTCTTTGTCTTTTGAAATAGCATCTAAAACACCATTTATAAACTTAGGAGATTGTTCAGTTCCAAAAGCTTTTGTGATCTCAACTGCTTCGTTTATAACAACAGCAGAGTCAAGCTCTCCAAATAAAATCTCATATGTTGCAAGTCTAAGAGTAGCTCTCTCAATAGTTCCAAGTCTCTCAAAGTCCCAATCTTTTAAGTGCTTTATGATAGCCGCATCACAAGCCTCAAGATTTTGCATAACTCCATCAAAAAGTCCTAGTGCAAAATCTTTTTGCTTGTTGCGGATCTTTTTTTCTTCAAGGATCTCATCTGAGTGCTCAGCGATATTTCCATTTCCTAGATCATAAGCATAAAGAAGGCTTACTACCGCCATTCTGGCGTGGTGTCTAGTTGCCATTATAAGTTCTCGTAAAGGTCGATCATCTCGATAACAGTAGTCATCGCTTCAAAACCTTTATTTCCAGCTTTTGTTCCAGCTCTCTCGATCGCTTGCTCAATTGTGTCAGTTGTTAACAGTCCAAAAGATACTGGTTTTTGGTACTTTAAACTCATAGTAGCGATCCCTTTTGTAGCCTCAGCAGATACATAGTCAAAGTGCGGAGTAGCACCGCGTATAACTGCACCCAGAGCACAAACTGCATCGTACTTGCCCGATGCTAAAAGTTGGTCAACTATCATAGGAAGCTCAAATGCACCTGGGACTAAAACATGAGTAAGATCGCTATCATCTCCACCGTGACGAGCAAATGCATCTTTTGCACCCTCAACTAGTCTATCAACTATAAAGTGGTTCCATCTTGTACTAACTATGGCAATTTTTTTACCATTTACAACTTTTAATTTACCTTCGATTAAATTCATCCGTTTATTCCTTAATTTTAATTCAATTCTCTAATTTTCTTGATTGTTTTTATTAGATTTTCTAACTCATCTAATTTTATCATATTTGCTCCATCACTTAAAGCGATAGTTGGATCAAAATGTGTCTCCATAAAAAAGCCATCAACTCCAACAGCCGCAGCAGCTTTTGCTAAGTATGGCACAAAAGAGCTATCTCCACCTGTTTTTCCGCCCACAGCCGTTGGCATCTGAACTGAGTGAGTAGCGTCAAATATAACTGGAGCAAAGCCTCTCATGGTGACTAGGTTTCGCATATCTACAACCATGTTCCCATATCCAAAAGAGTTTCCTCTCTCACAAAGATAGACACCGTGTTTTTTAGCATTTTCGTAACTAGCCTCTTTGCATCCTCTAGTTTGTAGGACTTTTAGAAGTGGATAGATCATCGCATCTCCACTTAAAAACTGACCTTTTTTAATGTTTATCTCTCTGTCTGTTTTTGCACAAGCAACTAACAAGTCTGTTTGCCTACATAAAAATGCGGGGATCTGCAGCATATCTACAACTTCTGCTACAGTTGAAACTTGAGTTGATTCATGTACATCGGTTACGATTTTATAGCCAAAATCATCTTTGACTTTTTGTAAAATTCTAAGTCCCTCATCCATCCCAAGCCCACGAAAACTCTCTAGTGAAGTTCTGTTTGCTTTGTCAAAACTAGCCTTAAAATAGAACTCTATCTCTTTGTCTTCATGGTAAGACTCCAAAGATTTAGCGATTTTAAATATGTTTTCTTCACTCTCAATAACGCAAGGTCCACTTAGTAATAGCATCTATCTACCTTAAAATATGGTTTAAAAATTTGAGGAAATTATATCATAATAGGCTTTTACTTATCTCTAGCCACCATAATTCCAGCAGCTACAACAAGTAAGATGCCAGCTGATGTTAAAAGAGTTGGAAAAGCATCGCCTAAAAGCATTCCAACAAAGATGGCAAAGACAATGTTTGTGTAGCTCACAGCTCCAACTATCCCAGCTTTTGTCTCTCCATAGGCCTTTGTCATGTAAAATTGTGAGAGAGTTCCCAGAACTCCAAGACCTATAACATAGAGCCAAACTACACCACTAGGCATTACAAATTCGCCAAGCATAAAGTCTAAAGAAGGCATATGCACAAACTCTGAGATGACAAAAAGTAGTATGGGTCCTAAAGTTCCTACTAGTGTAAAAGAGAGTACGATGGCTCTTGTGTCGTAGTATTTTCTAAGCTCTCTAACAGAGGTGTATGCAAGTGCAGCACCAACACCGCTAAAGATACCAAGCAAGTCATACTTTGTAAAGCCAATAGCATCAGGTTGAGCAATTAGAACAATTCCACAAAAACCTAAAAATACAGCTATCCAAGCAGAAACGGAGAGCTTTTCACTTAAAAACAACCATGCAAAAATAGCGGTAAAAATAGGTGCAGTTTTGGAGTAGGTTACAGCGTCACCTAGTGGAATATTCGCGATATTGTAAAAGTAAGCTAAAAGTGCAGAAAAGCCCATAAAGCCGCGGAAAAAGAGCAAAAATGGTTTTCCACCAATTTGTTTCATAGGATTTTTATAGACTGTATAACCGATAAGAACTACGCCAAAAAGATTTCTAAAAAAGACAACTTCAAGTGAAGACATATGCTCTGATGCTAACTTTGCAAAGGCTCCCATTATGGCGAACATAAAGGAAGCTAAAAGCATATATTTTACGCCCTTGTTTAAACTTTTGATTCTATTCATAAGACGCATTATACCAATGCAAAGTAAGTTATTAGCTTCTATTTCGTATAATTGCGACAATTGAACCCTTTGATAAACTAGATTCCGTGTCAAGCACGGAATGACGGAATGTGCGTCATCCTGAACAAACAAACTGTCATTTTGAACAAACAAACTGTCATCCTGAACTTGATTCAGGAACCAGCTTAATAATTGTTCAGAGCATTCAATTAAAAAAGGAAATTTATGGGCAATTTAATACTACTGCTAGTTATTGGTGGATTTTTCTACTGGATTTTTAAGAGTTACTCTAAGTACACAGCGTACTCACAAGAGGCTTTTAAAAATTTCTCTATCACAAAAGAAGCACTCACAAAGAGTGATCTAGGACTTTTTGTAGCTCTTGTTGCAAAGGTTGCAAAGGCTGATGGAAGAGTGGACGCGCTTGAAGCTGAGTTAGTTAGTCATATGTTTGATGATATCTCAAATGTTTTTCCAGATCCAAGTAAAACAAAGAGCATCTTAAAAGAGATTTTTAACGATGAAAAAGATCAAACTCACAATACTTCTGAGATAGCTCAAAGATTAGGGCAGGCTATAAAAAGGGACAAGTCAAAACAGCAACAATTTATGGGCTTTTTAATTCAGTTGGCTTTTGTAGATGGTGAAGTCTCAGACAGTGAAGACTTAGTCCTTCAAACGATTGCAAGTGCGTTAGAATTTAACCCAGATGCCTATCATGCTATATATGATCAGTTTGAGAAGATGATGCAAAACATCCAACCAAAGGCAAACATCTCTGATGCTTATAAGCTACTAGGGGTAAATGAAAGTGATGATATGGCCACTATCAAAAAAGCTTATAGAAAACTTGTTCGTGAATATCATCCTGACATTATTAAGTCTCAAGGAAAGAGTGAGAAGTATATGCAAGAAGCAACTGCTAAAACTCAAGAGATAAACCAAGCTTATGAGATGATAAAAAAAGCAAAGTCTTAAAAGGATAGATCATTAAAAAGTTTTTATTGCTATTACTATTTTTTCTTAGTTTAGATGCAAGTGAATATGGCTCACTATTGTTTCATGGAAACTGCATAACTTGTCATCATGAGACAAAAGCTATATCCGCTCCTTCAATAGTAGAGATAAGAGAGAAATATCTTAGTGCATTTGCAGATAAAGAAGATTTTGTAGAGTATATGTCAACATGGGTAAAAGAACCAAAAGAAGAGACTTCGATCATGCTAGATGCTATAGAAAAATATGGGTTGATGCCTGAACTAGCTTATGAGTTAGATGCGCTAAGAGAGATATCTGCTTATATCTATGAGACAGACTTTTCTAAAGAGCATAGTGGGCACTAAAGTTTAGTTGGACTTAAAGTCTCTCTCCCAAAAAAAATCTATCCATTCATCCGCTTCATTTATCCAAAAGTCAGGCTCGTAAACAGAAGTTTTTTTGTAAAAAAGTGTAGCAGTTTTAAATTCTACTTTTGGATATTTTGAATGAAGCATCTCCATAATGGCCTTGAGAGTATCTCCACTATCTGCTATATCATCTATAACTAAAACCTTTTGCACGTCTTCAAACTTACATTCTCCATCTATACAGATATTATTTCTTTTTTGTGTTTTATCATAAAGCTGAGTGCTTAGCGTTTGAACATTTCGAATATTTAGACCTTCTGCTATAGCGTGAGAGAGTGTAAGACCGCCTCTTGCAACGCCTACTAACACCTCTGGTTTGAACTCTTTTATCTCTAAGAGAAGTCTATTCGTATCTGTTTTAAAATTATCATAAGAGTAGTATTTCATGATGATATTATACAAAGTAAACATAAAAATTGATAAATATTGTTTAAGATTAATAGTTGTATAATCATTCATCATTTCAAAGGAGATCGTATGATCAAAACTTTATCGTCAATCGCGTTAGCTGGATTAGTAGCTGCAACAATTACAGGGTGTGGTGCTACGCCAGAAACAAAGGAAGAGGTTTTTGATAACCGTTGTAAAGTAGAAAATGTATTAGCTCCACAATGGGCATGTGTACCTATGGTTGAGGGTGCTTACGCTGGTGTTGGTATAGCTGCTAAGAGTGCAGCTGGTATGGGTCATATGAGAAGAGTTGCTCTTGCAAATGGTCGCTCAGATCTAGCTCAACAAATCAAAGCTCAAGTTAAAGATAAGGTAGAGACTTTTACTCGTACAACTGGAGTAGGCGATAGCGAAGTTGTAGATCAAGTAAATACTGCAGTATCAAAGCAAGTTGCAAAAGTTGATCTCGCTGGTTCAAAAGGTGTTGATATGTGGACTGCTCCATCGGGTGCTATCTATATGTTAGTAACAGTCCCAGAAGCTACAGTAAATGGCGAAGTAAAGCAAGCAGTTAAGACTAGCTTTAAAAATGACGAAGCTCTGTGGCAACAATTTCAAGCAAAAAATGCTCTTGAAGGTTTAGAAAAAGAGTTTCCAACTGATTAATGAAAAAACTTTTTAGCTCTATATTTGTGCTATTTATTTTAGCAGGTTGTATCTCACAACCTGCTCCTACAAGGGCAAATATCACTCCATCATGGATAATAAATCCAAATCAAAATGATAAAATAGGTGCTGTCGGTAGTTCTATGATAACTTATGATCAAAAGAGATCTACTCAAAGAAAACTAGCAATTACAAGAGCCTTGGATGAACTTTCACTTCAAAGAGGTGTCAAAGTGCAGATGAAATTGACTAAAGAAGAGAGTTACAAAAATGGTAGTGGAACTACTAGCATAAAAGAAAAAGCTAATTACTCTGCAAATACAGAGATTACTGCACATATAGAAGATGTTTATGAAGATAAAATATCTGGAGAACTCTTTATATGGATGGTCATAGACTAAGAGTTCTCACAACCCCGCTTTATTTTGGATATAATTTCATAAATTTATCTTCCTTCACTACATAAGGCACAAAACTCATGAAAAAAATCGCAATTATCGGTCGTCCCAATGTTGGAAAAAGCTCACTTTTTAATCGTTTAGTAAAAAAAAGAGATGCTATTACATCTGACATAGCTGGAACTACAAGAGATATAAAACGAAGAAACGCCATTATCATAAACAAACAAGTAGAACTTTTAGATACTGGCGGGCTTGATAAGGGCTGCGAGTTATTTGACAAGATAAAAGAGATGTCACTAAAAGCTGCTTATATGGCTGACATTATTCTTTATGTGGTAGATGGAAAGAGTATCCCAGAAGAAGAGGATAAAAAACTCTTTTATGAGCTTCAAAACTTAGGAAAAGATGTAGCCCTAGTTGTTAACAAGATAGACAACGACAAGATGAAAGATAATCTTTGGGATTTTTATGAGTTTGGAACTGATGCTATCTTTGGAATCTCAGTTTCACACAATAGAAACACGGTAGAACTTTTAGAGTGGATAGCTTCTTGTGTGCCAGATAGTGATATTGTAAAAGAAGAGGGTGAAGAAGATGATGTAAGAGTTGTTGAAGAAGACGCCATCGATGATGATGAATTTTTCGCACAACATTCTCATGAAGATCAAGATAGCGATGAGTATATTTACTGGGATGAAGAAGAGGTAGAAGATGACTCTATTTTTGCAAATAACGACCTTATAAAAGAGTATGATGAAGATGATGTAAACCACATAAAGATAGCAATAATTGGGCGAACAAATGTTGGAAAAAGCTCACTTTTAAATGCACTCTTAGGCGAAGAGCGTTCAGTTGTAAGCAGTGTAGCTGGAACTACTATAGATCCAATTGATGAGACTGTAGACTACAAGGGTAAGCAGCTCACTTTTGTCGATACTGCAGGTCTTAGAAGAAGGGGTAAGATTTTAGGTATTGAGAAGTACGCTCTTATGAGAACTACTGAGATGCTAGAAAATGCAAATATGGCACTTATAGTTTTAGATGCAAGCGAGCCTTTTTTAGATCTTGATGAGAAAATAGCAGGACTTGTTGATAGTAACCGTCTAGCTTCTATCATAGTTTTAAACAAGTGGGATATCTCAAAAAGAGATGAACATGATAAGATCATAAGAGAAGTTAGAGATAGATTTAAATTTCTTGCATATGCACCCATCATAACACTATCTGCAAAGTCACATCAAAGAGTAGATAAGCTTCACGATATGATCTTAGAGATAAATGAAAACTACTCTCAAAGAATACCAACATCAAAGATAAACGAAGTTATAGAAAAAGCTCTAAGACGACATACTCTTCCAAGTGTAAGCGGACAAGTTATCCGAATTTACTATGCAACTCAGTATGAGACAAGACCACCAAAAGTAGCCATCATTATGAATAAACCAAGCGGATTACACTTTACATATAGAAGATACTTAACAAACAAACTAAGAGAGGCTTTTAACTTTACTGGAACACCACTACTTTTTAAAGCGAAGAAAAAGGGCGAAAAGTAATACTCTTGCAACTATTACTCAACGCTTTTGTGATTAAGAGTCTAGCGCTTCTAAGTCTTTTATAGACATCTTGCCGTGATCTACTATCTTAGTATGAAGACGACGAAGTGCTTTTAATGTTCTCTCAGATGCTAAGTCAATAGCTGTTTCTAAATCTTCATCAGACTGATTTATAATAACTGGCTCATTGTGAGCTATGCGAATATCAAACTCTACAGAGATTCCTTTTTTTTCAGTCTTAACCATAACATTTACACTTGTAATATCAAGTGAATATTTTCTAAATCCTTCGACCGCTGACTCTATAAGAGCTTTGTTGTTATCACTAAGTTTTACATCTTTTGAACGAATTTGTACACCCATTATATATCCTTTGTTTGTAGCCATTGACGACCTTATATCTGTGAAAATAATAGCCAAATAAAGCTGAGACTGCTATAATAATGCTAAAAAAATAGGATTTTATAAGATGAGAGTATTTACAGGGATTCAGCCATCAGGAGATTTGCATATAGGTAATTACTTTGGATCTATAAAGCAAATGGTAGATGCACAAGATAGCAGTGAAACTTTTGCTTTTATAGCAAACTATCATGCGATGACAAGTGTAAGCGATGGAGAGAGGTTAGCAAAACTTACAATGCAATGTGCAACTGACTTTTTAGCACTAGGGATAGATCCTAACAGATCAACATTTTGGATACAGTCAGATGTAAAAGAAGTACTAGAGCTTTACTGGATCTTGTCATCTTTTACTCCAATGGGACTTTTAGAGCGTGCACATAGTTATAAAGACAAAACGGCAAAAGGCATAGCTGCAAATCACTCTCTTTTTTCTTATCCTGTGTTGATGGCTGCAGATATTTTGATCTTTGCTTCAGATGTAGTGCCAGTTGGTAAAGACCAGATCCAACACGTTGAGATGGCAAGAGACATAGCCATAAAATTTAACAACGCTTATGGAGATATTTTTACCATTCCAGAGTTTCGCATTCAAGAAGAAGTTCAAACAGTTCCTGGCATTGACGGACAAAAAATGTCAAAGAGTTATAACAATGTTGTAAATATCTTTGGAGATGAAAAAGAACAGTTAAAGACAATTAAAAAAATAGTGACAGAAAATGTAGCTTTGCAAGAGCCAAAAGAGTTTGAAAACTGTAATGTTTATAACATGGCAAAACTCTTTTTAAAGGGCGATGAACTACTAGATCTACAAGCAAGGTACACAAGAGGCGGAGAAGGTCATGGTCACTTTAAACTCTATCTTGGCGAAGTTATTTGGGAGTATTTTAAAGAGCAAAGAGAAAAAAGAGCTTACTACGAGGCTCATCAAGATGAAGTAAGAGAGATCCTAGATCTAGGGGCATCAAAAGCAAGAGCTGTTGCACTTCCTATGATTGAGAAGATTAGAGAAGCAACAGGGATCCCCGCTACAAAAAGATAAGTGAATTTTTTAAATCTCGTGGTTATTCCATGCTTGTATGGCATCTACGAGATTTTCAAAACCGCTTACTCTTCCTATTATAAAGATCTCGTCAAAAACAAAACAAGAGATATTTCCGTTTGGTTCTAGTAAAAACATAGCATTTTCATCTTCTGCTCTTTTATCGGTTGAGAGAACTCTCATACCGTCAATGCTGTCGTGGATAGTTGGTATATCGTCATATTCAACATCTATTAATTTTTTGCCATCACTAAAGTACTCAGCCATCTCTTGCCTTTTTAATTTTGATATAATTTTATAGTTTTTAAGTTAATAAGCCACAAAATTACCTTTAAGTGAAAATATGAAGAAAACTTTTTTTGAGACTATTCGAGTTGTTGATGGAGAACCTTTAAATTTAAAATATCATCAAAAAAGATATGAAAGTGTTTTAGCTTCACTTGATGTAAAAAAGTTTAAAAAGTTTAAAATGTATATAGACCCTCCAAAATATGGACTATATAGATGCAAAATAATTTATGATGCTAAAGATCTGAGTGTAGAGTTTTTTGAGTATAAAAAGAGAGATATAAAAAGCTTAAAAGTAGTTTTTGATGATGAGATCTCATATAAGTATAAGTCAACCTCAAGAGAACATCTTGATAAACTTTTTGCTAAAAGAGGTTTATGTGATGATGTCCTCATAGTAAAAAATTCTTTTATAACCGACACAACTATTGCAAATGTTGCTTTTTATAAAGATGGGCTTTGGTATAGTCCAAAAAAACCTCTACTTTGTGGAACTACAAGAGCAAGACTAGTTGATGAGAAAAAACTGATATTAAAAGATATAAAAATTAAAGATCTTGCAGAGTATTCAGGTTTAGCACTTATGAATGCGATGATAGATTTTGATATAATCACATTAGAAAATTTAAAGGATACTATTTGTTAGAGAGCCTCACAAACAACAAAGAATTTGCACAACTGATGCAAAAACACACACAAGAAGTTATTATTCACTTCTTTAAAGAAGAACAAAATTTTGGAATACTTTGTAAGATAGAAGATGTTGAGTTTTCTCCAGCTCTGCCAAAAGATATCGTCTCTGAATTTCGTCCACTTACACTCTTTTTTTTAGCAGGATATACTTTTGAGACGGCACATATAAAAGATGACTACTTAACATTTGAAGCTGGTTTTGGAGCTGAGAATTTTGGGAGTATCGTAAGCGTACCACTTTATTCCGTTATGCAAATCATAGTTGATGAGACTCCAGTGATGATAAATCTATCAAATCAAAAAATAGAGCAAAAACCTAAAAAAGTAGTGGATAAAAAAGGGGTTGAAGATTCGATGGCATCTTTTCTTTCAAACCCAGAAAATTCTAGGTTTATGAAAGATAAGAAGTAATTATATTTTGTTGAGAGAGAGTAGGTAATTTACAACATTATCTACAAAAGCATCGTGTTTTCTCTCTTTTAGGTAAGCGATGAAGAATTTTCTCTCTATCTTGTAGTTTTTCAGTCTAGCTTCAAAGAGTCTTCCTGATTCTAGTTCTGACTGTATAACATGGCGAGACATGATAGAAACAAGAGGTCTTGGTGCATTTTTGTCTGCATTTAGGATGGACTCTTTTATAGAAGTAGGAGATGCAAGAACTGCTAAAACATTAAAGTTTGCACACTGAACACCCATCTCTTCAAAAACTTCAGATGTAAGTTTTCTAGTATGTGAATCTTCATTTCTACAAATCCAATCAAAATCAAAAAGCTCTTCAGCGGATAATTGTTTTTTTATAGGTTGGTTTGAAAAAAGCACAAGTTCATCTTGAACCCATTCTCTATATATGATACCATCTCTAAAAACAGGTGATTCTATAAGAGCTAGATCTATCTTTTTCTCTTCTAGTTGATCTATAATGTTTGAAGAGAGATCTACATGCATATAGACTTCATTGCCTATTCTTTTTTTGATCTCACCTAAATAATTTGGAAGAACATAGTTTCCAATTGCGTTTGAGCTACCCATGATAAAAGTGAACTCTTTATTTATGATCTTTAGAAGTTCTTTTTCACCACTTACAATAGCTTTGTCAAGTTTTGTAGCAATTCTATATAGATCCTCACCTTCTTTAGTGAGTAGGATCCCGTTCTTTTTTCGCTCAACAATCTTAGTATCAAGATAATCTTCTATGAACTTTATCTGTTGAGTAACTGCAGGTTGAGATATACCTAATTTAGCAGATGCCTTAGAGAAACTCTTCTCTTTTATGACCATTAAAAAAGTCTGTAGTTTGGCAAAATCTTTTAACATAATAATTCCTATAAGTTTAATGAATAGTTAAAATTATAACTCAATATTATAATTATTGCAATAGTTTTGTATAATTTATAAGTATTTAGTTATAATAAACTAAATTAACAATAAACTAGAGCAAAATTACATGCAAAAAATATTTGAAAAACTTAACGAATCACAAAGTCAAGCAGTAAAACAATCAGAAGGTCCCGTGCTTATTTTGGCAGGGGCTGGAAGTGGGAAAACTACAACTATAGTTTCTCGTCTTGCTTATCTTATACAGGTTTTAGGCATCCCAGCATCAAACACTCTAACTCTTACCTTTACAAACAAAGCTGCAAAAGAGATGAGAGAGAGAGCGTTGAGTATGATAGGTGATGCATCTTATCCACCTCTACTTTGTACCTTTCATAAGTTTGGACTGCTCTTTTTAAAGTTTCATATTCACCTTTTAAACAGGCAAAACAACTTTGTAGTAATAGACACAGATGACAAAAAAAGAATTATAAAAAAAATAAACTCAGAAATACCAACTCCACTAATAGCAAGTGAGATCTCAAGATATAAAAACTCACTTCTTACTCCAGACGATGCTTATAAACAAGCCGAATTTTTTAACTATCAGCAGATTGCGAAGATTTATGAAGAGTATGAAACTTACCTAAGAGAAAATAATTTAGTTGACTTTGATGACTTAATAGCCCTTACATATAGACTCTTAGATGAAAACCCAGAACTTGCAGAGGCAACTTCAAAAAAATACAACTACATCATGATAGATGAGTATCAAGATACAAATGAGTTGCAATTAAAGTTGTTGCAAAAACTTTGTACTTCTCATAACAATATCTGTGTTGTTGGAGATGATGACCAAAGTATTTATGGTTGGCGTGGTGCGCATATACGAAATATCATGGAGTTTCATGAAGATTTTGCTGGTACATCTATCTTTAAACTTGAAAATAACTACCGCTCAAAAGAGCCAATCTTAAAAGTTGCAAATGCTCTTATAGAACATAATCGCTCAAGACTTGGCAAAAAACTCATCCCAACAAGAGGTGGTGGCGAGGATGTCACCATTTTAAACTCTTATGATGAAAATGAAGAAGCGAGAAAAATAGCTGCAAATATAAAAAAACTTCTAGACTCAGGTGTTAAGCCAAATGATATAGCGATACTTTACCGTGTCAATGTTTTAAGCCGTTCCATAGAAGAAGGGCTTAACCGTTCAAGAATAGCTTACAAATTAGTTGGTGGTTTAAGATTTTATGACAGAGCAGAGATAAAGGATCTTATAAGCTACATACGAATCATTACAAATTTTCATGATGATTTCTCTTTTAAAAGAGTTGCAAACAAACCAAAGCGAGGCTTAGGAAAAGCTAGTATAGAAAAGATAGAGCTAGCAGCTCACTCTGCATCTTCTTCTATCTATGAGTATATCAAAACTGCATCACTAGCTGAGCTTGAGGCACTTGTAAAAAAGAAAAATGCAAAGACTCTAAAAGATTTTATAAAAAACCTTGAAGAAGTCTCTAGAGTTGCAACAGAGTCAACTTATGAGTTTATAGATGTTTTAGAAGAGACATTTAAGCTCAAAAACATCTATGCTGGCATGGTTGATGAGGCTGAGAGAGTTCTGAATATGGATGAATTTTATGGACTCTTTCGTGACTTTGTTAAAAAATCCCCAGAGTCAGGTTTAGATGAGTTCTTAAATGAGCTAACACTTCAAAGCGAGCAAGATCAAGTGGAGGGTGAGAGCATCTATATGATGAGTATT
Organism: Sulfurimonas sp.; assembly: GCF_023228785.1. Taxonomy (GTDB): domain Bacteria; phylum Campylobacterota; class Campylobacteria; order Campylobacterales; family Sulfurimonadaceae; genus Sulfurimonas. The sequence goes on along the minus strand of NZ_JALOAN010000026.1, from coordinate 12,086 downwards.
CACGCTTCAAAAGGGCTAGAATTTGACCATATCTTTATTATAGGACTTGAAGAGGGATTTTTGCCTCTTGTTGGTGATGGAAGCGACTTAGAAGAAGAGAGACGACTCGGTTATGTCTCTTTTACAAGAGCAAAAGAGACTCTTACGCTCTCTCACGCACTAAGCAGATTTTACAAGGGAAGAAGAAGTGACTTAGAGAAGAGTAGATTTTTCAATGAGTCTGGACTTTGTGAGGGTTCACTAAAGTTAGAGAAAAATACAGCCTTTAAAAAGGGAGATCTCGTTCGTCATAAAATCTTTGGAACAGGTAGAGTTACAGGTGTGGCAAAGAGTGGAAGAGAGTTTAAACTAAACATTAACTTTGCAGGCACTTCAAGAGATATTCTTGCATCTTTTGTAGAGAGACTATGAATAGACTCTTTGTAGCTTACAAACCTGCAGGGACTAGCTCTAATTTTTTTCTAACTAAACTAAAACGAAAGTACAATAACAAAAAAGCAGGTTTTTCAGGAACGCTTGACCCTTTTGCAAAAGGTGTTTTGCTTGTTGGTTTTGGCTCGCACACAAAGCTCTTTCGTTTTTTAAACAAAACTCCCAAAAAATACCGTGCCACACTTTGGCTAGGTGCTAGATCTGACTCTTTAGATACTGAGATGATTGATAATGTTGAGATTTTGGATGAGTTATCAGAGATAAGAGTTCGAGAAGTTGTAGAGTCATTAAAGGGAGATCTAGAGTATGAACCACCTATTTTTAGTGCAAAACGCATAAATGGGCAGAGAGCTTATGATCTAGCTAGATCTGGTAGAGAATTTAGTTTAAACAAGATCAACTCTACTATTTATGAGACAAAGCTAATAAGCTATTGTCATCCATTTGTGACTTTTGAAGCTACGGTTTCAGAAGGAACTTATATTCGCTCACTTGGACGCATAATAGCTCAGAGCTTAGGCGTGTCAAATGGAAGTCTTAGCGCTTTAGAGAGGTTAAATGAAGGGCAGTTTATTTATGAAGATGAAAAAGCTCTAGATATTAAAAAATCTCTTAACATTCCTCAAAATTTCTACTTAGGTGATAGTGATAATCTCAAATATGGAAGAGTTCTTGCTTTAGAGGATCTAAAGATGCAAGAAGATGGATACTATTGGCTTGATAATGGCGATAATATATCTGTTATAAATGTAATAGACAAAAGTGTCAAATATGAATTAGGCAGGATATACACATGTTAGTATTAGCTAGAAAGCTCGACGAGTCAATCATAATCGGGGACAATATAAGTATAAAAGTTATATCAATAGAAAAGGGTGTTGTGAAGCTTGGCATCGACGCTCCACGAGATGTAGATATCATTAGAAATGAACTTATAGAAGATATAAAAGATTCAAATATAGCAGCTTCAAAAGAGCAAAATGTAACTGACCTAAATACCCTTAGTAAGATTTTAAAAAAGTAAAAAGATGAAGATCTATAGAGCATATGCTAAGGTAAATATCTTTTTAAAAATAACAGGAAAAAGAGAGAGCTACCATGAGATAATCTCCCGTTTTATGCGAGTTGATGCTCTTTATGATGAACTCTCTTTTGCTCCTAAAACTAAAGATGGTTTTGAAATTATAGGTGACTTCTCTTGTTCTATAGAGCAAAACACTATATATAAAGCCTACAAAGCTCTTATAAACGCAATTTCATCAGAATCACTAGAAAAATTGATGCGAACTTATGCCATAAAAGTTGATAAAAATATCCCAGCATTTGCAGGACTTGGTGGTGGAAGTAGTGACGCGGCAACTTATCTTAAGATGTGTAATGAAGTACTGCACCTTGGTCTTAGCAACAATGAACTAGCAAAAATTGGTGCTAAGGTTGGTGCTGATGTCGCCTTTTTTGTTTATGGATATGATAGTGCCAATGTTAGTGGTGTTGGCGAAATTGTAGAAGAGTTTAAAGAAGATATTTTAGAGTTTGAGATCTATACTCCTAAAATAGAGATCAGCACACAAAAAGTTTACAAAAGCTATAGAGAAAATTTTTACTCTCCTCTAGATGGATTTGAGATTTATGAGTTAAAAAATCAAAGTTCGAAAGAAGTCTTACAAAGAATGAATATAGGTGAAGCAAATGACCTTTTTAAACCAGCGATACATGAGTACAAAGAGTTAAAAGAGCACTATAGAACAGGATTTCATTTTAGTGGAAGTGGAAGTAGTTTTTTTAGGGTAAAAGAAAAAGTCTAATCTAAAGCTTTAATAATAGATGATAAGATATCAAAAATATATTTGTAAAAAAGGATAGTCATGGGCGAAACCATAGCAAAAAATAAAAAAGCCTATTTTGATTACTTTTTAGAAGAGAAATTTGAAGCGGGTTTAGTTCTAAGTGGAAGTGAAGTAAAAGGCATCCGTGCAAAAAGAGTAAATCTAAAAGATAGTTTCATCCGTTTTGTAAAGGGTGAAGCATATCTTTTTAACGCTCACATAGGAAGATTAGAGACTACTCATCACTACTACACTCATGAAGAGAGAGGCAATAGAAAATTACTTTTGCATAAAAAAGAGATATTGAAGATGAGAAAAGCTGTGGAGAGAGATGGCTACACAATCGTCCCTTTGCAACTCTACTTTAATGCAAGAAACTTAGTAAAGATACAAATCGCTATTGCAAAAGGTAAACAGCTTCATGATAAAAGAGAAGATTTAAAACAAAAAGATATGAAGAGAGATGTCCAAAGAGCCATCAAGGAGTTCAAGTGAGATACTTAACGCTCTTTATACTTTTTGCATCTATGTTGTATTCTCTAAACATAGAGATGCCACAAAAAAGCGTTACAAATGGGAAAACAGCACTTTTAGAGTTTGAAAAGCAAGATGGAATCTTGTATGAAAAACTCATTTTAGATAAAAAAGAGTATAAGGTTTATGAACATCCACGAGATGTAAAAAAGTTTTACGCACTTATTCCCATCAATTATTATGAAAAACCATCTAGTAAAACTATTAAACTTTTTTATAAGCAAGATGCAAAAGAGATGAGCAAAACAATACCTCTAGAAGTAAAAGAGGGGATTTACAAAAAAGAGACATTAAAAGTACAACAATCAAAAGTCACATTAAGTCAAAAAGATAAAAGAAGAGCAGAAAAAGAGTACGCTGAGGCTATGAAAGTTTATAACACTTTAACTCCAAAGAGTTATATCTCATCTAAGTTTATAGCTCCGATGCAAAGCAAGATAACTAGTGAATTTGGAAAGGCTAGAGTTTACAATGACACACTAAAGGGCTATCATAGTGGAACTGACTATAGAGCAAGCGTTGGAACTCCTATTGTGGCTAGTAATGATGGAGTTGTCGCCTTAGTTAAAGATAGATTTTACTCAGGAGGAAGCGTTGTTATAGATCATGGGCAGGGGATCTATACATGCTATTTTCATATGAGCAAGTTTGATGTTAAAAAAGGTCAAGCTGTGAAAAAAGGGGAGCTTATTGGTTTATCAGGAAAGAGCGGAAGAGTTACAGGTCCGCATCTTCACTTTAGTGCTAGAGTAGCATCCGAGCAAGTAGATCCACTTCAACTTATAGAACTGCTAAACAAAAACTTGTTTTAAATTTATGAAATAAAATTAAGGAAATATATAAATGACAACACTACAACTTTTAATGCTACTAGCTTCAGGTTTTTTCGCATTTAAAATCTTTCAACATGTTCAAACACTTCAAGATCCAGAAGAACAAAATAACAACACAAACCAAGTTGAGCAAAAAACTGCTAAAACATTCTCTCCTTTTGATCCAGAAGCTTTAATAGAAAAAGCAGATGAGGCTTACGAGCAAAAAGATTATCAAAAAGCGTTGGCTCTTCTCATTGAAGCAAATGCAAAAGAGTCAAACAACCCAGATATACTCTTTAAAATAGGATATATTTTTCAGCTTATTGATGATACTACAGAAGCACTAAACTACTACAAAGAAGCTCTAGAAGTAGATAAAAACAATGAGTATATTCATAATTCTATTGCCTCTGCATATAGAGCAAGAGGCGAGTTTGCTTCTGCTAAACTTCATCTTGAAGCGTCTCTATCTTTAGATGGTACAAATCCTATCACTTACTACAACTTTGGAAATCTTTTAGTAGATATGAAGCACGTTGATGAAGCAAAAGAGATGTATAAAAAAGCACTAGATCTTGATGGAGACTTTGCCGAGGCAAAAGAGGAACTGGAGAAACTTTAGATGAAAATATCGCAAATATATGAATTTTTAGATAATTTATCGCCATTTGAACTTCAAGAATCGTGGGATAATTCAGGACTTCTCTTAGGAGACTTTAACCAAGAAGTTAAAAGGGTAATGTTAAGTATAGATGTTGATGAGGCTTTGATAGACACAATGCAAGAGGGGACTCTTCTGATAACTCATCATCCACTTATATTTGGTGGACTAAAGCAGTTGGAATTTAACAAATATCCTGCAAATCTCATCCAAAAAATGATACGAAAAAATATCTCAAATATAGCGATGCATACGAACTTTGACCAAACACATCTAAATGAATATGTAGCAACTGAGATTTTAGGTTATGAGATAGCACAAAAAGATGGTTTTGTAGCTTATCTTGATGTTGATGAAAATTTTGATAGTTTTGCAAAAAAAGTAGCGCTTGCCTTTGGACTTCCTCATGCAAAATGCGTAAAAAGTTCACAAAGAGTAAAAAGAGTAGCACTTACTACAGGTTCAGGATGTTCACTTCTCAAATCTATAGATGCTGATTGTTTTTTAACTGGTGATGTGAAATATCACGATGCCATGGAGGCTATGAGCATAAATCTCTCGCTTATTGACATAGGACATTTTGAGAGCGAACGCTTTTTTGCACAAATTTTACACGAGCATTTGAAAATTTTAGGTTTAGAAGCTATAATTTCATCATCTAAGAACCCGTTCACATATATTTAATCCAAAAGGAGACCAATGAACCAGCACCTTAAACAACTAATAGATCTATCTTTTATAGATAAAGAGATTGACGCTTTTGAACCTCAGATAGAAGAGGCTAACTCTAAGTATGAAGCTGCACTTGCAAAAAAACAAAGTATTGATACAGATATTGAAAATTTAAGCAATGAAATAAAAGCAGAAGAGTTAAAAAGACAAAAAAATGAAATTCATTTAAAAGAGCTTTCTGCTAAACTTCAAGACAACACTAAAAAAAGTTCTGAGATTAAGACTGAGAGAGAGATGAAATCTCTTCAACTAGAAGAAGAGATAGCAAAAGAGCAAATTTCTTTTGCTAATGAAGAGATTGAGAGACTTGAGAGAATCATCGCCTCAAAAAAAGAACAAGTTGAATCTGCAAAAGCATCTTTAGCAGAGATAGATTCAAACTTAGAGTCGGTAAAAGCAGAGGTTGATGAAAAACTAAAAGTAATCAACAAAGAGAGACAAGAGGTTTTTGTTCAAAAAGAAAAGCTTCTCTCTACTACAAACCAAAAAGGTTTAGCTTTTTATCAAAAAATCCGTCGTTGGGCGAAAAATTCTACAGTTGTAAGAGTAGAAGAAGAAGCTTGTATGGGTTGTAATATGTTGCTTAGTGATAAGATTTTAGCAGATGTTATCAAAGCTGATGAGATTATCACTTGTCCTCATTGTGGTCGAATCTTGCATATAGAAGAATCAGCTAACGAGTAGGGCTTGAACCCTTTTCTCCTTCTCTATTATGTTCTAAGTGTGGTGCTATATCTCATAGCGTTGCCACTCTTAGTCTATCTATCTTTTAAACAAAAATATAAAAAGTCAATTCCAGCACGATTTTTTCTCTTTAATAATCCTAAGTTTGAAAAAGAAGATGGGATCTGGTTTCATGTCTGCTCACTAGGTGAAGCAAAGGCATTAAAGCCAATCTTAGAACTTGTAAAAACAAAAGATATAAAGATAACTACCATTACACAAACTGGTCAAAATGAAGCAAAAAAATATGACGCAGATGTTAGATTTTTACCATATGAAATGTTACTTCCATTTTGGATAAAAAAACAAAAATTCTTAGTGGTCTTAGAAGCAGAATTTTGGTATATGCTCTTTGTAATGGCTAGAAGAAGAGGAACGAGAGTTGTGATGTTAAATGCTCGTATCTCAGATAAGAGTGTTAACAAATATCTTCAATTTGCATGGTTTTATAAAAAACTCTTGGCAAATGTTGAGATGATCTATGCACAAAGTGAAGTTGATAAAAACCGTTTTTTAGCACTAGGAGCTAAAAATATTGAGGTGATTGGAAATATCAAACTGGCTGGAAAAATTAGCAAAACAAAAGAGTATCAAAAATCGCGTCAAGAGACTATAGTAGCAGCAAGTACGCATGAAGGTGAAGAAGAGTCGATACTAAAGTCATTTGTTGAGTATAAAAAACAGGTAGATGCGAAGCTTATAGTAGTTCCTAGACATCCTGAGCGGTTTGTTGGTGTTTATGAACTACTAAAAAAGTATGCAAAAGAAAACTCCTTTAGTCTTTCTAAATTTTCAGAGATTCAAAATTTTGAAGCTGAAATAGTTTTAGTAGATGCAATGGGCGAGTTAAACAATATTTATAATATTTCAGATATCGCTATAGTTGGCGGAGCTTTTAGGAAAGATGTAGGTGGGCACAACCCGCTTGAGCCCGCTTTTTTTGGATGTAAAATTATAACTGGAAAACATTTCCACGACCAAAAAGAACTTTACAAATATGTGCATCATGTTCAATACGTTGAACCTGATGAGATCCACAAAGCTCTAATAGCAACAAAAGATCTACCACCATCAATGGTAGAGCAAAAAATAGACTTAGAACCGATAATAAAGAAGATATTAGAAATAAAATAAATAAACTAAGGAGCCTAACTTGGCTAAAGAAAAAGCGTATAAAATACTATCTCAACAAGAGGGTGTTTCAAACTCTCAAGCAAAATCGATGATAGACCGTGGTTTAGTATATGTGGGAAATAGTAAAGTTGTAATAGCTCGTGGAGAGTTGGATGAGAAGACAATTTTTAGAGTTCAAAAGGTTGAAAAAGCTAAACCTATTTTTGAAAACGATGATATTATTGTTATAGATAAACCTGCATTTGTAAATTCAGATGAGATAGAGAGACAGTTTAAACCAGCAGTTTTGCTTCATAGACTAGATCGTGAGACAAGTGGAGTGTTGATGCTTGTTAAAAATGAAGAGTTTAGACAAAAAGCTATAACTGAGTTTAAAAAAGACAATGTTTATAAAGAGTATATTGCATGGGTTGAGGGGATCATTAGCGAACCTATAGAGGTTGATAAGCCAATTTTAACTCAGAAAAAAAATAATAAAGCCTACTCAAATGTATCATCTAAAGGAAAACCAGCAAGAACCGAGATAACTCCAGATCTAGTAAGTGCAAATAAGACAAAGATTAACTGTGTGATCCATCATGGAAGAACTCACCAGATAAGAACACATCTTCGCTACATCGACCACTCAATTATCGGAGATGAGCAGTATGGCGGAAGAAGAGCCAAAAGAGTTATGCTTCATGCTTATAAAGTTAGAATTCTTGGAATGGAATTTGTAGCACCTGAGCCTAAGGTTTTTATAGACTTTGAATAGTTCTGATTTGGCTGGAAAAAATCTTTCTTGGAAGGTCTATATCTTAAAATGTTCAGATGACACTCTATATACAGGAGTTACAAACGACATAAATAGACGATTAAAAGAGCACAGCACTTCAAGTCTTGGTGCAAAGTATACAAGATCTAGAAGACCAGTTGAGTTAGTTTATTTTGAGAGTTGTGATGATAAAGTACGCGCCATGCAGAGAGAATACGCTATAAAACAGTTCACACGTAAAGAGAAATTAGAGCTAATCTCTAGTGCAGGCAAAGATTAAATAAACCAAAAGACCTAATTCGCTATAATCGCCAAAATTATATAAAAAACAATGAGGCATTTTATGTTTGATACACTAACTAACTCTTTTACTGCAGCGATAAAAAAAATTCGCACATTTGATGATGAAAAAGCTCTCGCAAAAGCTTTGGTTGAACTAAAAAAATCACTCCTAAAAGCAGATGTAAACCACAAAGTTGTAAAACAACTCATAGATGAAGTGGGCATAGAGACAAGAAAGGGCGATATAGGAAAAGATCAATTTCTCGAAGCTCTAAGACTTACTCTACATAAACTTTTAGAAGTAGGTGGAAACAAAGGCTTTGTTTTTGCACCAAATCCGCCAACTGTTATACTTATGACAGGACTTCAAGGTTCAGGAAAGACAACAACTACTGGTAAACTAGCTTACTACTTAAAGTCTAAACAAAAAAAAGTTCTTATTGTTGCAGCTGACTTACAAAGACTCGCAGCTGTAGAGCAACTTCGTCAAATTACAGCTCAAATAGAAGTAGAATTGTATGAAGATGAGGCTACTAAAAATCCTGTAGAAGTTGTAAGAGGAGCTTTAAAAAAAGCAAAAAGTGGGATCTATGATGTAGTTCTTATAGATACAGCTGGTCGTTTAGCAATTGACGATGAGCTTATGGATGAGCTCAAATGTGTAAAAGAAGCGGCAAAACCAAATGAGATTTTTTATGTAGCTGATTCAATGACTGGTCAAGATGCGGTAAAAACTGCAACTACATTTAAAGAAAAAATTGGCATCGATGGCGTTATTCTCTCAAAATACGATGGTGATTCAAAGGGTGGTGTTGCTCTAGGACTCTCTTCTCAAGTTGAAGTTCCACTTCGTTTTATAGGAAGTGGCGAGAAGATGCAAGATCTAGAAGTCTTTTTACCAGATCGCGTAGTAAACCGTCTTATGGGCTTTGGAGACATTGAAGGACTGGCTGAGAAAACTGCTGGTGCGATTGATGAGAAACAAGCAAAAAAACTTACAAAAAAGATACAAAAAGGGAAGTTTAACTTCAATGACTTTTTAGAGCAGATGGAGAGCATGAAGAAAATGGGTAGTATGAAGTCTCTCATGGGAATGATTCCTGGTATGGGCAATATGTCAAAAGCTCTAAAAGATTTTGATATGGAAAACTCAAGTGAGTTAAAAAATATCAAATCAATGGTATCTTCAATGACTCTAAAAGAGAGAGAAAACCCAGATCTACTAAACAACTCTAGAAAAGGGCGAATAGCAAAAGGTTGTGGTTTAGAAATTGTAGAGATCAACAGAATGATAAAACAGTTTAAAAATGCAGGGAAGATGGCGAAGAAATTTTCTGGTAAAAATGGTATGAGAGATCTGCAAGCAATGATGGGGCAGATGGGTGGAGGAGCTGGAGCACTTCCAAGATAAAATAAAAATGATTTACATTTAAGTAAAAAAAAGGTAAAATTCCACCATCGTAATAACTTCTAAAATAATCCCTCTGTGATTAGAAGGTATCTTGAGAATTTTCAAGATATAAGACGCATATCGAGAAATCAATGATTTACTCGACGGCGGTAAGAGGCACAATAAAACTACTTCTTTGTACATTTTATTCTGCAAAAACCTCCAAAAAAACCAAAACATAACAGATGAAGAAATTTCACTGTAACAAGGAATTTAAGTATGACAGTAATTAGACTTACTCGTATGGGAAGAAAGAAACAGCCATTTTACCGTATCGCGGTAACAGATAACCGTAAAAGAAGAGATGGTGGTTGGATTGAATTAATTGGACACTACAACCCAATGAATGATGAGAAGACTTTAGTTGTTGATAATGAAAGACTTGATTACTGGGTGAGCGTTGGTGCTCAAATGAGTGATCGTGTTAAAAAGATAACTGGTCGTTAATTATGATTTGTGATTTTGTCGCAGAGTTTGCGAAACTTATAGCTACCTACCCAGAAGATATAAAAGTACAAACAAAGCAAGGCGATGAAATTACAGAGATAGTTCTTTATGCTAACCAAGCTGATGTAGGTAAGCTCATCGGTAAAGAAGGCAAAATGATTGGTGCTATAAAAACTGTCATTTCTGGCTGCAAAGCAAAAGATGGTGTAAGCTATAAAATCAATGTCGAACCAATTTAAAGAACCTAGACTTCATATCGCTACAATCGGCAAAACTGTTGGTATAAAAGGCGATATGAAGTTTCATGACCATTCAGACTTTCCCGAACAGTTTCAAAAAAACTCTACTTTTTTAACAAATAAAAACTCTAAACTTACCCTAAGTGAAGTAAACCATGAAAAAGGGCTTATTAAAATAGCTGGTGTAAATAGTGTTGAAGATGCAAAAAAGTTTACAAATATAAAGCTCTATACCACAAGAGACGAAACAAGAAAAAACTGCCACTTAGATGAGGGAGAATATTTTTGGTTTGACTTAGAAGGTTGCGTGGTTTATGAGAACGGCAAACTTTTAGGTCTTGTCGATGAAGTGCAAAGGATAACTATAAATAATTATCTTTTTGTAAAAACATCGCAGGAGCTTATTGATGTTGGACATGTAAAGAGTTTTTTGATTCCATTTCATAAGCCATTTGTTGTAAGTACTGATATTGATAAAAAAAGCATTATCGTAGATGGTGCGATGGATATTCTAGAAGCTTCATAATGAACTTTACCTTTGTAACGCTTTTTAAAAACATAGTAGAAGGTTACTTTAGTGACTCTATACTAAGAAGAGCGATTGAAAAAGATATCATTAAGATAAACTACCTAGATCCTAGAGAGTTTAGTGATAACAAGCACAATAAAGTAGACGATAGTGCAGTTGGTGGTGGAGCTGGGATGGTTATGAACCCTCAACCACTATTTGATGCACTATTGGATTTGAAAAAACAAGATGAAGAAGTTCATATAGTTTTTTTAACCCCAGTGGCAAAGCCATTTATTCAAAATGATGCTAAAAGGCTTTCTAAAAAATCCCATGTAGCCTTTGTGAGTGGAAGATATGAGGGGATCGACGAGAGAGTTATAGAAGAGTTCGCAGATGAACTCTTCTCTATTGGAGACTATATCTTAACAGGTGGAGAACTTGCATCTCTTGTGATGTGTGATGCGATAAGTAGAAATGTTGATGGAGTACTTGGTAATAGTGAGTCTTTAGATGTTGAGAGTTTTGAGACTCCTCTTTTAGAAGCTCCGTCTTTTTCTAAACCACAAAACTTCAGAGGGTTTTTTGTCTCATCAGAATATTTAAAGGGAAATCACAGTAAAATTCGCTCACTAAAATTAGCCCTGTCTGAAAGCAAGACCAAATTCTTCAGACCAGAGCAGCTTTTAAAGCACAAAGCTCAATCGCACTAGTGCGATGAGTCTCCTGCTGAAGGAAACCAAGTGTTAATCTAGATGGCGAAATTTTATTCGTCATCTTTTAGAAAAAATGAAGTTTTTTCATTTTACTAGGTACCTCTTGAGGGTGTGAAATAAAATTAAGGAATTAGCTTATGAGAAATAAGTACATAGAAAATTTTGAAAAAGCACAAGTAGCAGAGAAAAATATTCCTGACTTTCGTGCTGGTGATACTGTTCGTTTAGCAGTAACAATTAAAGAAGGTGACAAATCTCGTGTACAAAACTACGAGGGTGTTTGTATTGCAAAGAGAGGACAAGGAACAGGTCAAACTGTAACGGTTCGTAAAATCGGAGCTAATGGCATTGGAATAGAGAGAATCTTTCCAGTATACACTGACTCTATCAACGAGATAACAGTTATTCGTCGCGGTCGTGTTCGTCGTGCGAAACTATTTTATCTTCGTGATCTCGCTGGTAAAAAAGCTCGTATTAAAGAACTTAGAAGAAAATAATCTTCTAAGTCTCTCCACTCTTTACTTTCTCCTCAAATATTTTAAAACTTTCATCAATCCTAAAAACAATCTCTTTAAAAATAAAACTTAAAAAATAATATAGTATTTAGTTTGCTCGACCTAGTATTGTAGATATAAATCCCCTTAACTAAATATAAATATGTTAACTCTTCTGAACCAGTTTAGCTAAATACAAAGAATAAATAGCCAGCTAAAAGCGAGTAATATATATGTAAAAAGCACATAGTAAAAACAAATAAAGAACTTCTTTCATCTTTAAGAAGCGATTAAGCTACAACCCCCTATAATTCCCATCCACAAACAAAGAGACCTTGT
>NZ_JALOAN010000025.1 GCF_023228785.1 Sulfurimonas sp. | reverse complement strand
TAGGACATGAGCTCTTTGTCAATATGGCAAAACTAGATCATATGGTCTTAAAAAACAACACTTATTCAGCTGCCTTTGAAGGCAAAGCAGACTCTTATGAAGGTGACCACACTATGTGTAGACTTGGTAAATGGTACCAAAATGAAGGTAAAGAGAATTTTGGAGCCAATCCTAGCTTCTCTTCTCTACTGGAACCTCATGCGCAGATTCATAAGAATATTTTTCACATAACTAAAATGATAAAAGATGGAAATGCTGATTCTGATGAGCTAATAAAACTCTTTAAAGAAAATGAACATATATCAAAAGAGATGTTTGATATACTAGATAATATAGTGTCTTAATGATAGAAAATAAAGATGGGAAAATAGAGAAGTTTTTTATAAAATGTTGAAAAATTTATCTATTTTTATAGTAGTGATTTTATTTAGTGCTTGTAGTGTTGAACCACTTAAACCTGTAGAGGTGGACGTTACAGCCCCTAGAGTTGATTACTTAAATGATGTAAAACCCATACTAGATAGAAGATGTGTAGTTTGTCACTCATGTTATAACTCACCATGCCAACTAAAACTTAGCTCTTTTGAAGGCTTAGATAGAGGTGCTTCAAAAGATAAAGTTTACTTGGCTGAGAGATTATCTGCACAAGATCCATCTAGACTTTTTATGGATGCAGATAGTACCCAAGAGTGGAGAGAAAAGGGTTTTAATAGTGTTAGTGAGAGTGACTCAGAGGATGGAACTAATAACTCTTTGATGTTACTTTTATTAGAACATAAGATGCAAAACCCAAAGAATGTGGGAAGTTATTATAGTGAAAGTGATGATGTTACATGTGCTAAAGATAGAGATGAATTAGCATCTTTTTTAGATAAAAACCCACATAGTGGTATGCCTTTTGGTTTTCCACCTCTGAGTGAGAGTGAGTTTGAAACTATCAAAAGATGGTTAGCCCAAGGTGCAATAAGCCCAAATAAAACTCAGATGAACTCTATAAAATCTGCTTCAAAAACAGCACAAAAACAGATATATACTTTTGAAGAGTTTTTAAATAAGCAAGATCCAAAGCATATTATGAGTGCTAGATATATTTATGAACATCTTTTCTTGGCTCACATTGCATTTGAAGGAGCTGATGGAGAATTTTTTGAACTAGTTCGCTCAAAAACACCATCACCACAAGCAATAGAGATTATAGCTACTGTTCGCCCTTATGATGATCCACAAGTAGATAAGTTTTACTATAGGTTTAGAAAGATACATTCAACGATAGTTCATAAAACTCATATGGTTTATGATCTAAGTGAAAAAAAACTCCTTAGATATAAAGAACTATTTATAGAGCCTGAGTGGGAAGAGTCCCCTTTTATAGTTGGATATAAACAGATATATAACACAGATCCATTTAGAGTTTTTGGGCAGATCCCAGCCTCTTCTAGATATGAATTTTTGCTAGATAATGCTGAGTATGTTATAAGAACTTTTATAAGAGGTCCAGTTTGTAAGGGTCAAATAGCTTTAAATGTTATACACGACAATTTTTGGGTTATGTTTATGGCACCAGAGTATGATCTATCACTCAAAAACAGAGATTTTTTTAAAAACCAGTATGAAAATCTTAGAATGCCAATAGAAGATGGAAGCACGGTAGGGTTATTAAGCACCTTTAGTGACAAATATATAGATGCAGCAATTCTTTACAACCAACAAAGACAAGAACTTTATGATGAAACCTATAAAAATGGACTCGATATTTCAAGTATATGGAGAGGCAAGGATGCAAGTTCTGCACCCTTTTTAAGTATATATAGACACTTTGATAGTGCATCTGTTTATAAGGGTGCATTAGGTGGGCTTCCTAGGACAGCATGGGTTTTAGACTATCCTCTTTTTGAGAGAATATATTACGCTTTGGTTGCAGGTTTTGATATTTATGGAAATGTTGGGCATCAAGTCTCTACTCGTCGTTATATGAGCCGACTTAGAGTTGAGGGAGAGACTAATTTTTTAAATCTCTTACCTCAAGTTGATAGGCAAAAATATCTCGATTCTTGGCATTTAAATGCACAAAATAAAGAAGCTGTTTTTTTATCAAAAAATGAATCAGCGATTGAATATAAAAAGATTGACTCAAAAAGAGAGCTACTTGAGAGAATTGTAGATAAGCATCTCTTAAAATCTTGTGGTATAGAGTTTGATAAACTAAACTATTTCTATGCAAATGAGAGAGTTCCAACTCTTCCTAATGAGTATAAAACAAAAAAAGACTATCATCAAGCATTTAAGTCTTTAGTTAAAGAGGGATTAGCTTTTATAAAAATGGAAAATGGATATAGCTTTAATCTTGCATATATTAGAATAAAAAATATACCAGATATGCAAGATATTGTAGCCTCAGCTGTTGTAAATAGATGGCATGACAATGTCTCATTTATGTTTAAAGAAGACAAGAGACTAGACCCTTCTAAAGATGAGTTTGATTTTGTTGAGGGGTTTGTCGGCTCTTATCCAAATATGTTTTTAGTAGTTGATTATAAAGATCTACCAGATTTTTTTGATCTTTTGCACAACTATGATGCTTCTAAAGAGTATAAAATAAAGTTTTTAAAGTATGGTGTACTCCGGAGTGATGAAGACTTTTGGAAGACTTATGATTGGTTTCAAGATAAATTTTTTGAGTCAAATCCTAAAGAAGCAGGACTTCTTGATTTAAACAGATATTATCATAGAGCCTTTGATAAATAATAAATTTAACGCTTTATTAGCTTAATTTGAATAGAATAGCCTTTTATTAAAAAAGGCTATTTATGAAACAAGTTTTATCCATCTTAAACTCCATGAAAACCATGGCTATACTGATGTCTATCTTTGCATTTGCCATAGGTTATGCAACATTTGTAGAAAACGACTACGGAACTATAACAGCTAAGGCTGATATTTATAATGCAAGATGGTTTGAAGTTCTTATGGCTTTACTGACTATAAATCTTATTTTAAATATTTATAAATATAAAATGTTCTCACTTAAAAAAGCTCCTATATTTATCTTTCATGTCGCTTTTATAATTATAATCATAGGTGCTGCAATTACTCGCTATATTGGTTATGAAGGAACTATGCATATTCGTGAAGGTCAGAGTGCATCAACTATGATAAGTTCAGACACCTTCTTTACCCTTGATGCAAAAGTAGGGGATAAAAATGAGATCTCACAACAATCTTTATATCTCTCTAAAAAGAGTAAAAACAGTCTTGATACATCTTTGAATATAGACGGTAAAAATGTTCACGTAGAGCTTGTAGAGTACATACCAGATGCTATAGAAGCTATAGTCGCCTCTGATGATGGCATCGCAATGGCAAATATTATGGTGACTGGTTCAGGTAAAGGTGAGCCTATTGCTCTTAGTCATGGTGAATATTATGAAAATGATAACTTTGTACTAGATTTTGGTTCAAACAAAAGTTTTGATAAGATGGTTATCTCTCTGTTTGTAGAAGATGAAAAGTTTTTTATAAAGCATGATATGCCTCTTAGTTTTTTAAAGATGGATGACAATTCAAATGGAACACTTGATGCAAATGAAAAACAGCTTTTTGCCACAAGGACTCTCTACTCTTTAGCTGGTGGAGGATTTGTACTTCGTGACTTCTATCCAAAAGCTACAAAAAAAATAATCTCAAATCCAAATGCATCTCCTCAAAGTCCTGGTTATGATGCTTTAGTTTTTAATGTTAGTGTCAATGATGTAAGCAAAGAAGTTATGATTTATGGAAAAGCTGGAAGAATGGCAAAAGAGTATCATAATGATATAAATGGTGTAGATGTTCATCTCTCTTATGGCTCAAAAAGGTTAACTATCCCTTTTGAGGTTAAGCTTTTAGATTTTCAACTAGATAGATACCCAGGATCTATGAGTCCTGCATCTTATGCTAGTGAAGTTATTCTTATAGATAAAGAGCAAAATGTAGAGATGCCATATAGAATCTTTATGAACAATATTTTAGAGCATCGTGGATATAGATTTTTCCAATCATCTTATGATCAAGATGAGAAAGGTACTGTCCTCTCAGTTAATAATGATCCAGGAACTCTTCCTTCATATATAGGATATTTTCTTTTAAGTTTAGGTATGTTGTGGTCACTCTTTTCACAAAAAAATAGATTTGCACAACTAGCTAAAAGAGCAAAGAAAGCGGCTGATGAAAAGGCTTTAGGCTCACTTTTAGCTATAGGACTTCTCTTTAGTTTTACTCCATCTTTTGCAGCGGAGTTAGATCCTAGTCTAAAGACTATAATCTCTTTTGATAAGGCTCATGCAAAAAAATTCTCAGAACTTGTGATCCAAGATAGTGGTGGAAGAATGAAGCCAATGGATACACTAACTACTGAGATCTTAGCTAAGGTTTATAGAGGATCTTATATAGATATAGCAGGCAATAAACTAGATGCCAACCAAATCATTCTAGCTATGATGATAAAGCCTGATTTATACCGCGATATCAAGATGATATATACAAAAAATGAAGAGATCAATAAACTAATTGGTACAGAGTTAAAAGCAAAACATGCTTCATTTTCGCAATTTTTTACTGATCCTGATAATATGAGAGGCTATAAACTTGCAGAACTAGTAGAAGTTGCAGTTAGAAAAGAGCAAAAGCATAGAGATATGCTTGATAAAGAAGTGCTAAAAATTGATGAGAGAGTCAATATAACTTATGCAGTTTACACTGGCTCACTGCTAAGAATGTGGCCAAAACCAAATGATGACAACAACAAATGGTACCCAACGATAGAGTCACTTCAAACTTTCTCAGAGCAAGATGCACAGAGGATAAGACTTATTGCAATTGATTATTTTTCAGCGATTGATGAGGCACTTAAGAGTTCTGAGTGGACTAAAGCAAATGAAGCATTAGAGAAGCTAAGAGAGTATCAAAAGTTTTATGGTACAGAAGTTTATCTAACTAAAAATAGCATCAAAGCAGAGATCTTTTATAACAAAACAAATATTTTTGAGTCTCTCTATCCTTACTACTTAGTGCTTGGTTTTGTTCTTTTGACACTTAGTTTTATAAAGATTATAAAACCTGCATTTAAGATGGATATGTTTTCTAAAATAACTCTAGGTCTTTTAGTTCTTTTCTTTTTAGCACACACTTTTGGGCTTGGACTTAGATGGTATATCTCAGGACACGCTCCTTGGTCGAATGGTTATGAGTCGATGATCTACATAGGATGGGCTACAGCTCTTGCTGGGATCTTCTTCTCAAGACGTTCATCTATGACTATGGCATCTACATCTATTTTAGCGGGACTCATTCTTTTTGTAGCGCACTTAAACTGGATGGATCCACAAGTTACAAACCTAGTTCCAGTTTTAAACTCATACTGGTTAAGCATACATGTGGCAGTAATTACGGCTAGTTATGGCTTTTTAGGTTTAGGCGCTCTTTTAGGTTTTGTTGCTATTTTACTCTTTATTATCAAAACAAAAAGTAACGAAAAACATATCTCTTTATCTATAAAAGAGTTAAATGCCATAAATGAGATGAGCCTTATGATGGGGCTTGTGCTCTTGACTATAGGTAACTTTTTAGGTGGTGTTTGGGCGAATGAATCTTGGGGAAGATACTGGGGATGGGATCCAAAAGAGACATGGGCACTTGTTACGATCTTAGTTTATGCTGTAGTTGTGCATCTTAGATTTATAAAGAAAGTTTATAGTGAGTTTAACTTTGCTGTTATCTCTCTTTTATCTTATACAGCAGTTATCATGACTTACTTTGGAGTAAACTACTATCTTGCAGGGCTTCACTCTTATGCCAAAGGTGATCCTGTTCCTATTCCTGATTTTGTTCCTATAACTTATGCGATCATCTTTATCTTAGTTGCACTTGCCTTTAGAAATAGAAAATTAGTTTAGAGTAGAGGCATGGAGTTTAAAGGTTTTTCTAAAAAGACTCTTGCCTTTTTACAAGCCATTCGACAAAACAATAACAAAGAGTGGTTTGAAGCACATAGAAGTGAATATGAAGAGTTTGTACTAAATCCTTCAAGGGCTTTTGTAGAAGAGTTTGGCGAGCATTTAATGGCGCTAGAGCCTACTATAAACTTCTCGCCAAAGATAAATAAGTCACTATTTAGAATTTATAGAGATAGTCGTAGAATGGGTGCTATAAAAGTTCCTCTAAAACATCGTATCGGAATCATCTTTTGGCAGGGTAGTGGTAGTAGGATGCAAACATCATCATTTTACCTGCACTTCTCCCCTGATGAACTTTTTGTAGCTGTAGGCGTTAGATGGTTTGAGAAGCCAATGCTTGATGCTTACCGTGAATATATAAAAGATGATGCAAGAAGATCTAACTTAGCTAGAGTATTAAAAGCGATAGAATCTAAGGGCTATAAAACCATAGAAAAAGGGTATAAAAGATATCCAAAGGGATTTGATAAAGATATGTCTGATGCCGAACTTAGTCTATATAAGGGCATGGCAACTTACAAGATCTTAGATCCAAATATCATAGTTGATGGAGATCTGCTTATAGATACTCTATATAAGATCTATGAAGATATGCTTGAACTTCAGCGTATTGTTTATGAAATTAGTTTGAGAGTTAAGGAAGAGTAGTTGGTGAAAAAATGTCAACCTTTTATAAAGTGGGTAGGTGGCAAAAGGCAGCTTATAACTGAACTTAAATCTCTTATGCCAAAAAACTACAATAGATATATTGAGCCTTTTATAGGTGGTGGTGCTCTGTTTTTTGAGCTTCAACCAAAAAATGCAATTATAAATGACTATAACAAAGAGCTTGTAAACCTTTACAAAGTAGTACGAGAAGCTCCACAAGATCTAATAAAAGATCTTAGTAAACATAAAAATGAGTCAGAATATTTTTATGAGATCAGAGTAATAGACAGAGATGAGAAAAAATTTAAAAAACTTACTAAAATCCAAAGAGCGAGTAGATTTATCTACTTAAACAAAACAGGATTCAATGGCTTATATAGAGTAAACTCAAAAGGAGAATATAATGTTCCCTTTGGAAGATATAAGAATCCAAACTACTGCAATAAAGAGAACATTTTAGCTTGTAGTGAGCTACTAAAAAATACTGAGATCCTTAATGGTGACTTTGAAGCATTAAAGCCAAAAATCAAAAAAGGTGATTTTGTCTATTTTGATCCTCCTTATGTTCCACTAACAACTACGGCTAGTTTTACGGGATATACAAAAATTGGTTTTGATGAAGATATGCAGATCAGACTTAGAGAGTTGTGTGACTATATCGATGAGATAGGTGCATATTTCATGCTCTCAAACTCATATACAGACTTTATCTTAGAACTCTACGATAAGTATAAGATCCATACAGTTAAAGCTACTAGAAGCATTAACTCTGTTGGCAATCAAAGAGGCAAGATCAAAGAAGTTGTAGTAACAAACTACTAGGAAGATTTTATGAGTAAGATAAGTAAAAAAGATCAAGCATGGGATGAGATTTTTCATGAACAAAAAGTATTAGATAAAATAACAAAAGATGGCTATTTTGATATAACTGCAAACTGCATAAAAGAGATCTCAAAGCAAGAACCAAGACTCATTACGAAGATAGACTTTAGAGAAGAGTTGCCTCATATTATGGCAATACACGGTTTATCTATTTTAGCTATAAAAAATGGTCTCTATAAAATAGCTAAAAATGATCCATTTATAGATATAAAGAGAGAACCACATTGTCATATAAAGACAATAGAAAAACCAAACTACATCACAACAATAGATCCCTTAAATATTAAAAGTGAATCTGCTGCATTAGATATTGCAAAAATTTCTGGTATGCTAGATCTAGTCTTTAAAGAACAAACAGAGTTAACTATAAGAGGCAGGTTACGAGGGAGTTTAGAGTTTTCTATAGGTATGATTGATTATGAAGTTGATAAGGTACAAATAGAAGTAGATGGTGGTTATGAAGGTGCTACTAGCGTTAACTTGGTTGAGTCTAAAATAGGTTTTAGAAACAATATAAATATAAGACAACTTCTATATCCAGAACTTATGTGGAAAAATCAAAGATCCACACTCAAGCATAAAAAAAATGTTAATAGCTTTGTCTTTTATTATCAAGACGATCTCTTTAGATTTTTGCCATTTAAATATGATGGTAGTAAATTCTCAGTTATGCACGAAAGAGAAGAAGCTTTTAGGTTTAAAATAGAACAGAAATTTTCACTTAGTGAGATTAAAAAAACAAGTGAAGTTCTTGTAGATTATAACTCACCATTTCCTCAAGCAAATGATTTTGAAAAAGTTCATGCAATACTCTTAAATATAGAAAATGAAGAGTGTCCCACTAAGATAAGTATAATCTCTAACTTTGATGTAGTTGATAGACAAGCTAACTACTACTTCAGTGTTTTAGAGTGGTTGAAGTTATGTAGATATGATGGAGAGTGTATAGAATTGACTGAGAGAGGATCTTACATAGTTTCTCTTGATATTCAAAGCAGAATGATAGAATTAGCAAAGATCATATTTTCTGAACCAATATTTTTCAACACATTAAATAACTTAAGCATTAAAGAAGAAGAGTTTAAAAAGTGGCGAATGGGTGAAATTACAGCAAAAAGAAGGCTAAGTAGTGTGAAAAATTGGATTTTCTACTTTAATAATTTTTTTCAAAAAAGAGTATAAAGTAGAAAAACTAGAAGTAAGAGTTAAAAGTTATAGTTCAAAACTATTTGAATACGGTCATTGTCAAACTCTGTTTTAGTTGATGACTCTTTGTCTTCGCCTATAGCGTAGATAAGAGCGATATCAGCTTCACCGTCGTTATATTCATACTCAGCGCCAAAGTTCATCTCAGTTACATGAGCCTTAATTCCACCTGCAATTGCATCAGCTCTATAATCTCCATACGCCCCAAATATAGTAAATCCAGCTATCTCGTAACTTGCACCAAGCATAAAAGATTTACCATCTCCATAACTACCATCATGCAGAGTTCCAGCTGTAACTGTGTCTAAATTTGTATATGAAGATCCACCACCAAAACCTTCAAAGACTGATTTAGTATTATTTACACTAACTCGATTATAAGCACCAGTTAGAGTTAGATCATATAAATTAGCCTCAACCATAGTACCCATGATGCTACCGTCTATATCGCTACTAACGCCATCTTTTTTTTGATCATTTTCAGTTAGGTATTGAGCACCTATTTTAATCTCAATATCTTCATTTACAGGGATAGTTCCTAAGACATCAGCATAAAAAGCAGTTACTTCTTTTGTAACATCATAGTACCAAACACTTGCTTCTAAATAGTGATCCGCATATGTTATAGCACCAACTCTTGTTCCATCTTTGCCAGTATCAGCCCAAGAATTGTTTTCTGCATTCGCATACTCTGTATCCACACCTTGCCAAGATAAAATATTACCAGCGATAAAGGCAAGACCTAGATCTTTAAATGTATATGAAGCAATGTAAGCCTCAAAAGTGTGAGGAGTCATTCTAATGTCATCACTATCTGCTAGGGGAGTGTCTATAAGTTGGCGGCCACCACGAAAATGAAATCCATCGTATGAGAAGTTCAAATAAGCCTCAGCTAATTCTGTATAACTCTTTTGGCTTGATGCCATCTCATCGTTATATTTAGTATTATTACCACTAAGTCTGTTTATAGAGTGAGATGTTTGCATCGCAGCACCAAGACTAATACCCATAAGTGAAGCAGTCTTATACTTTAGTTGACCACCCACTGCTGTTGCATAAGTATCTTTATCTCCAGTAATCTCAACCTTGTTTGTAGCATAGCCTAAACGAATTTGTCCGCTTACTTCGCCATCACTAAACATTTGAGTTAAGTTTTTTGCTTCTTTAGAAGTCTTTACATCCTCAGCAAAAGCAAGTGTACTAAGTGCGATGGTAGTTACCAAACTTAGTTTTACAATTTTATTCATATTCTCAACTCCCCTTGAGTTCAATTTTGAAAATTAATATCATAATTATAGAGTAGAAAACTTATTTTTTATTTAAATCAGTAATCATTATCAAGTAGATTTGTAGTTTTTTAAATATAAACTAAAAACTACCTCTTAAACCTGCAAAGTAGTATCTTCCTACATTTGAACCAAGTATATCTTCTACACCACTATTGCCAAGGTTGTTAACTCCGCCATAGATCTCTAACATCTTGTCTATTTTGTATCCAAAAGTCAGATCTACAAGAGTGTAAGCATCTGTTTTAGAGTTAGGAATCAAAGTTTGAGTCGGTGCACCTTCATTTATAACTTTTGTATAGTGTTGTTGTCCTATATATTTTCCCATTAGTCCAAGATTTAAATCTTTTGTAACTTGATAGTCAAAACTTAACATTAAAGTTCTATCAGGATTGAACTCAAGATCTTTTTTTGTTTTTTCATCCTCAGTCATTAGCTCATTGTAAGCCAATTTTGAGCTTAAGTTCTCAAGCAGTAAGTAGCTAAAAGATAGTTCTAAGCCCTTAGTGTTTGCATCTGAAACATTTTCGTAAGTATAAATAGCACCTTTTTGTACTTGCTGGATTTTATTTGTAATTTGGTTATAAAAAATAACAAGGTCATAGCTTAGATTGGAGTTTCGCCCACCCAATCCTATTTCATAAGCGTTTGTTGATTCTGGCTCTAAGTTATAACCTAAAATATCAGCACCTCTTTGAGGGCCATTTGGAGTATTCATATTTATATATAACTCTCTAATATCTGGAGTTCTGAAGCCTTGTGCAAAGTTTGCTCTTAGTTTTGCTAGTTTGTCAAACTCATAGATCCCGCCAACTCTAAATGTTGGTTTGTCCTCAGCGTTGCTAATCTCTTCATATCTAGCACCAAGAATTGTATTGAACTCTTCTGTTACTTCCCACTCATCTTGCAAGTAGATTGATTTATAATCAACTTTTTTCTCAGTTGTACCGACATTGTTAGTAAAAACTGAAGACTTTCTTTTCTCATCTCTATACTCAAGTCCACCAGTTAAGAGGTGTGCATCAGTAGCTAAGTAAGATGCAGATGCTTCATAAGTTGTGATATCAACATCAGCGTTCATAGCAGCATTTTTAGAAGCTTCTTCTGAGGTGTAACCAAAATCACTCCAATATTTAGCAGTAGTTGTATTTCTTTTTTCATACTTAGAGTTATAGATCCTTGTTTTTATGTTTAGCTCATCTGTAGGTGCATACTCTAGATCTACACTCAGATCTAGTCTGTTGTTTTCATCGTGTGAGTTTACAGGAACATTCCATGTCGGTATATTTTTTCCTACATTTGGGCCAGCAGTAAACTTATAGTTTGATGGATGAACGAAGCCAATATAAACACCATCTCTCTCTTCTTTGAAGTAGTTAATATCTATACCTGCAGTTAGGTTAGAGCTAAAATCATAAGTGAGTCTTGTTCCTAGAGTATAGATCTCGCTATCTTCTCTATATGTAGTATCAGTGTTATAGTTATCTTTTATACTAGTCATATCAGGAAAAACTGCAATAGGAGTTTGAGAAGGTTTCTTCCCAGTAGGAATCCAAACATCAGCCACTTCACTCTGCTCATAAGGCTTAGTTGTTATGTAAGAACTATAAGCACTATAGCCAAAGCCATTGCTTTTGCCTTGTATGCTTAAAGCTAGGTTTGTGGTTTGTGCATCTGAGTCTTCATTCATCCCATATCTTGCATCATAACTTATCTTCATCTCATCAGTAGGTCGTTTGGTGATGATGTTTATAACCCCACCAACTGCATCTGCTCCATAAAGCGAACTCATAGGACCTTTGACTATTTCTATTCTTTGTATGATAGATGCAGGGATTCTTTGCAGGTCATAAGGGTTTTTAACCTCTCCAGCTAAGCGTCTTCCATCTAGCAAAAATAGAGTTCCATTTGCACCCATACCTCGTATTGAGATAGATGACTTACTTTTTGAACTTGCACTTGGAAAAGTTCCATACTGCATAACAAGCCCAGAAGTTTTACTTAAGATATCTCCTAAGTTAGAAGCTCCCATCTTCTCTATATCCTCTTGCGTAACTACATCTACAGTAGCAGCAACCCCATCTATACTTTTTTGTGTTTTAGTTGCAATACTTACAACTTCGATAGCTTTCATATCTTCAGCCGCAAAAGCGTAGTTGCTCATAAGTAATGCAAGAGATGCACTTATTGTAATTTTTTTCATTTTTTCCCTTTTATTGTAACAGTCATAATAATCAATATCAATTGATAAGATTAAAGCTGTCTATATTTTATTTAAAGTAGATGCCAAGCATCTCCAAAAGCTCTACAATAGTAGAGCCAATGCAAAGGCTCTTAGTGTGGTTTTGCAACCAATGAAAATGAAGTTAGCTCATTTTCTTGAAGTATCTCAAAGAGCTTCATAACTCTCTCATACTCCACTTCTTTATCTATATATATGAGGATCTGAATACTCTTTTCATAAGTAGAAAAAAGCTCATCTAAGTTCTCAAAACCTTTCTTTTTGCCATCAACTGCTATTTCTTTTTTGCTAAGTTCTATAGTTACACTTTTTTCTTGTGTCTCTTTTGCACTAGCTTCTAAGTTTGGCAAGTTTAGAGCTAAAATGACATCTTCTTTTTTAAAGACAGAACTAACCATAAAGAAAATAAGCAAGATAAAAACAATGTCTATAACAGGTGTTAGATCTGGTGCTATTGTTGGTCGTCTCTTACGCATCTTTAAGCTTTATAAAGGTGTAGATCTCTTGAGTAAAAGAGAGTTCAAGTTTGTCCATCATGGCAACTAAATAGTTATAACCAACATAGTGCGGAATGGCAACAATTAACCCTGCAATAGTAGTTATCATAGCCATTGAGATCCCATCTGCAAAAAAGCTAGGATCTCCCAAGCCATGCACAGAGATGCTAACAAAAGCAGTATAGATCCCTATAACAGTTCCTAAAAGCCCCAAAAGTGGAGAGATAGTTGCAATGATCTTGACACTCTCTAAACCACGTTCAAGCGAGTGCATCTTCTCATGAACAACTAACTCAACCATTGAAATATCACTATTTTGCGGTAGTACTTCTAAACAGTCTTTGCATCTATCTTTTTTCTTTATCATAAAGCTTAGAAGGATCAAAAACTTCCATAACATGATGATAAGACCAAAGCCTAACATAGCGATGAGTATGAGTATAATAACTCCGCCTTGATCTATAAACTGATGTATATTCATTTTAATTCCTTGCGTATTTTATGGGTATATTTAGATGTAGTGAGCTTAAACTCACGCTATCTGGGATGGGTTTGTAAAACTCTACGGATCTAACAACTTTCAGAGCTGCCTTGTCTAAGATAGAGTGTCCACAAGCCTCTTTTAAAAAAATATCTTTAAGTCTTCCATCTTTGCTAAGTGTGAAACTAACTTCGCAAACTCCTTCTAACTTTCTTCTTTTTGCCATTTTTGGATAGTGTTTGTTCTCATTTAGCATCTCGTAAAGACCGGCTATAAAACTCTCCTTCGCCTTCTCATCAAAGATAGGTTTTTCAACTTGCTCAACTTTTTGGACTATCTCTTGTTTAGTTTCCACTTCGGTTTGAACTATCTCTTTTTCAACTACCTCTTTTACAACCTTGTCTTTAATAACTTCTTTTTTTAATATCTCTTTTTTTATAGGTTTTGGTTTCTTTTTTGGTTTTTCTATAACTTTTTCTTTAATTATCTCTTTTTTTATTGGAGCTGGATTTATTACTAAAGCTAATATTCTCTTTTTTTCTTTTTGTACTACTTCACTAGAAATAGTGATATACTTATTAGCTTGAAAAAGAGTAGACAACGTGCTTAGAACTAGAAATACACTTAATAACAGTAAAAATTTATGCTCTTTTGGAGACTTTTTTTCTTTAAGTGATAAATACATTTTGCAATCTTAGATAAGAAAAACTTAAATCTTGATTAAACTAATAATCATTATCATAATCTTCTTAATCTTATAATATTCATCTTGATTGATGTCAATGATAATTAATATCAATAAGGATACTATGTCAAATAACAAATATTTAAAGGAAAATTTATGAAAATTTTAACAAACGCTTTTTTAGTCATTGTGCTGCTAACTATAAACACATTAAATGCACAAGAAAAGCTTGAGAAGATAGTTATTGCTGGACCATTTGCATCTGTATCTCATCCGTTACTGCACATGATTAAAACAAATGCACTTAAAGATGTTGCAAAAGAAGTAGAGTTTAGACTTTGGAAAAATCCAGATGAACTTCGTGCTATTGTTATAAAAGGAGATGTTGATTTTGTTGCAGTTCCAACAAATACAGCGGCGATTCTTAACAACAAAGGTGTAGATATAAGACTCCTAAATGTTTCTGTTTGGGGAATTTTAGGGATGATAAGTAGAGATAACACTCTAAAAACTCTCAAAGACTTTAAAGGCAAAAAGATTGCAGTTCCATTTCGCGCAGATATGCCAGATATCGTATTTGTGCAACTTCTAAAAAAACAAGGACTAGATCCAAAGAAAGATTTTGAACTTGTTTATGTATCAAATCCAATAGACGCAATGCAGATGTTGATCATGCGACGCATTGATCACTCTCTTCTAGCAGAACCTGCAATTTCAGTCGCACTTAGAAAAACTGACTCGTTTCCTATCAAACTAATAGCACCAGATCTTTATAGAAGTGTTGACTTGCAAGAAGAGTGGGCTAGAGTTTTTAACACCGACAAAGATATTCCACAAGCGGGGATGGCTGTTTTAGGTCGTATGAAAGATAAAAAAGTTATATCTCGCTTTTTAGAGGAGTACGATAACTCACTAAAATGGTATATGTCTCATCCACAAGAGGCAGGGAAATTAGTTGCTTCTGAGATTGACTTACTAACTAAAGATGGAGTAGCAGACTCTATAGCTCATATAAATCTAAAAAGTAAAAGTGCAGCAGATGTACAAGAGAAAATAGAGTTTTTCTTTAATGTTTTAAAGGAAGAAGACCCTAAAATAATAGGTGGAAAACTTCCACAAGATAGCTTTTACTATAAAGAGGATTAGATGAAGTTCACACTAAAGATACTAAAAGATTTTCCCGCATATTTGTGGAGTGGTTGGGGTGCTATAGCTTCTATATTGCTTTTTATCGCTCTATGGGATATGGGAAATCAAATCTATGGCAACTTAGTTCTGCCATCGCCATTAGAGACATTTACTACTCTAGTTGCTATGCTAGCAGATGAGAATGTTATAGCTGAGATAAAAACAACTTTGTACCGTGCATCTGTTGGTTTTGGTATATCTTTGGTGGTTGGAACTTCTTTTGGACTTCTAGCTGGTTTTTTTGCCACTGCATCTATGATGAGCCGCCCAATAGTTACTATACTAGTTGGAATGCCTCCAATTGCATGGATAGTTTTAGCTATGATCTGGTTTGGAATGGGCGATGAAACTGTTATCTTTACAGTTATAGTTGCATCTTTTCCTATCATCTTTGTGGGAGCCTTGCAGGGTACAAGAACACTTGATGGCGACCTAAAAGAGATGTCAGATAGCTTCAAACTTCCATGGCATATGAAGTTTTTTGATGTCTATTTTCCGCATATATTTTCTTATGTATTTCCTGCTTGGGTTAGTGGGCTTGGAATGGCTTGGAAGATAGTTGTAATGGCTGAACTACTCGCTACAAGTGATGGTATCGGTGCATCTTTGGCAGTTGCTAGAAGCCAGTTAGACACACCAACGGCTTTAGCTTTAGTTGTTATCATGATAGGCTCACTTATGTTTGTTGAGTACATCATTTTAGAGCCGATTAAAAGAGAGGTTGAGTTATGGAGAAGTTAGAAGTAAAGAGCCTAAATCATCACTTTGGTTTTACAGAGATTCTTCGTGATATAAACTTTACACTAAACAAAGGTCAGGTTCTCTCTGTAGTAGGGCCGAGCGGGGGAGGTAAAACTACACTTTTACATCTTTGTGCTGGACTTTTAGATGTGGAGGAGGGAAGTGCAACTAATACATTTGCTAGCAGCTCTTTTGCTTTTCAAGATGCAAGACTTCTTCCATGGAAAAATGTTATAGACAACATTGCTCTAGGACTTTTAGCTGCCGGAGAGAAAAAGAGTGTAGCCATAGAGAAATCAAAAAAAATAGCCCTAGAGTTTGGACTTGAAGAGAGTGATTTTGAGAAATTTCCAAAAGATTTGAGTGGAGGAATGAGACAAAGAGTTAGTTTTGCTAGAGCACTAGTCGTAAAACCCTCACTTTTGTTTCTTGATGAACCATTTTCCGCTCTTGATATTGGGCTTAAAAAAGAGCTACAAAGTATCTTGATTGATATGATAAGTAAAAAAGAGATAAGCATACTCTTTATAACGCACGACCTTATGGAAGCCATAAGACTAAGTGATGAGATCTTACTTTTAAAAGCAGATCCAGGACATATTGTTAAAAAGTTTTCTTATGATCTAGCACAAAACAAAAGAGATGATGAGTATGTATATGCACAAAGTGCAAAGATACTTCAAGATAGAGAGATAATAACGACTTTTGAACTGGAGTTAAAGTAATGGAAGAAAAAAAGTTACATGCTACAAATCACTACATGCACTATCCTGATGAGAAGGATATCCCCACATATTTAGCTTATGGTTTTAGACCTATTTTTCTACTCTTAGCTCCATATATGATCATTACAATGATTTTATGGGGTTTAGTTTGGGCTGGTATTTTAAGTATTCCTTTTATGGATGACACGCTTACTTGGCATGTTTATGAGATGATCTTTGGAATTCTTACAGCTGGATCTTTGGCATTTTTAACCACTGGAATCCCTGAACTTTTTCCTGGTATGGTTCCTTTTGTGGGAAAGAGACTAAAGTATATCATCATACTTTGGGTAGCTGGTAGAGTTGGCTTTTGGTTTATCGACTACTTGGGAGTTTATATAGTAGCAGCGCTAAATCTTGCTATGCTTGCATGGCTTATCTGGTTTGCAAAAGATGCAGTGCTTGATAAGCTACAAAGACACGCTTCTCTTGGTTATTCACTAGTCTCAATTTTCATTATAGAAGCGTGGTTTTTCGCATCTCAAGCAGGACTTGCAGCTACTGATGGTTTGACTATTTTGAAAGTGGCACTTGGAGCTATTGTGGTACTTATACTTCTAGCTCTTAGACGAGTAAATATGGAAGCGGTAAATGAGCTTATGGAAGATAAAGGCATAGATGATATCTATGTATCTCGCCCACCAAAGACAAACTTAGCCGTTTTTGCAGTTATTCTCTTTACACTAGTTGAGTTTTTATACCCACAAAACTCAGCTCTTGGATGGCTAGGACTAGCAACAGGTGCGGCCATTTTAGCTATAACTGGAGACTATATCTTAAAAGATGAGTTTATCTTAAATCAACCATTTGTGCTCTACCTTGCATCTATTCTTGTGATGCTCTCTGCTGGTTATGCTTTGATGGGTTGGGCTTTACTAGATGATAAGATGGACTCCATAAACCACTTTAGACACTTCATAACAAGTGGCGGAGTAGGGCTTGCCTACTTAGTTGTTATGATAATCATAGGTTGGATACACACAGGACGACATCTAACGTCAAATATCTACACGCATCTGATGATAATACTTATGATAGTTGCAACACTTATGAGAAGTTTGATACCGTTTTTTGAGGAGTATATAAGCGAGTTATATCTATGGTCATCCATAGTTTGGACTATCCCTTTTATGATCTACATAAAAGTCTTTTACTCATTTTTAATGAATCCAAGAGCGGATGGGATTAAGGGTTGAAAAATCTTCCTTTAAAACCCCAAGCTCGTCTTGCATCTAGCACTTCGGAGTGGCTCATATCTACTATCATTAACTCTTCTTTATTTCCTAGATGTTCTAAGAGCTCTCCGTTTGGAGATGCTAGGAGTGAGTCGCCGTAAAACTTCCACTTGAACTCTTTATCCATGTACTCGCCTATTCTGTTTGCTCGTAAGATGTAGCAGTTGTGAGTAAAAGCACGTGAGAGTATAAGAGTTTTCCATCTTTGATATGATTCAAAAGTTGAGACACTAGGGAGAAGTAAGCAGTCTATGTTCTTACCTGTAAGTTTGGCAAAAATCTCATCAAAGTGAATCTCAAAACCACTCATGATGGCAAACTTAAATCCATCCACTTTAAAAACTAGAGGCGACTTTAAACTCTTTTGAGTGTTTGTGAAGAATTTTTCTTCATTCCAATGAGAGTAGTTTATAAGAAGTTGTTGCTCATAGTAAGAAGTAGAAGAGGGTGCAAACTTCGCAACAACCTTAAAAATTTCACCTTTTCTTACTATGATAAGCGGTGCTACTATTGTCATGTTGTAAGTTTGTGAGAGTTCTTTTAGAACTTTACTTTGATGTTTTTCTTGCTCTTTTATCATGGAAGCACTCAAAGATTCTAGCTCTTTAAAAAAAGGATTTAGTACATATTCACCCAAAAGGAGAACTTTTACACCTTTGTTGTGTGCTATACGTATGTAGTTGTATAGCTTTGTACTACTCATACCTTGTGCATTTAGTTGTAGTACAGCAGCTCTCATTTGTGACTCTTAACTAGCTTTTATTGTGTTTATCTTAAGCACGGCATCTTCTAAGATCTTTTGTGCATCTTGTAGTTCTTTTGTGCCTTTTTCATAAGCTTTTACACTCTCTTCAAGGGTAATCTCAGGGTTCATAAGAGTTTCTAGAGTCCCTTTAGCACTTTGTAATTTTGTTTCAAAATCTTGTGTCTTACTCATCTAGGGCTTCCTTTATATAGTCTTCAAATTTATCTAATTCTACAAGAAATGCATCATGACCATAATCACTATCAATATCTATGTAGTTGTAATTTGTTGCTCCAATAGACTCTAACGTGTCAGCAATGTATTTCATCTCTGTGTTTTTAAACAATATGTCATTTTTGAAACTAATAAGATGGATCTTTGCCGTTACTTTCTTTAGTGCTTCTTCAAAAGAGTCAAAACCACGAGCTAAATCAAAAATATTG
Source organism: Sulfurimonas sp. (assembly GCF_023228785.1). Taxonomy (GTDB): domain Bacteria; phylum Campylobacterota; class Campylobacteria; order Campylobacterales; family Sulfurimonadaceae; genus Sulfurimonas. The sequence goes on along the minus strand of NZ_JALOAN010000025.1, from coordinate 13,184 downwards.
ATAGCTTTTGTTATATAAAGATATGAAAGTGGATCAAACCATTTAGTAAAATTGTAGCCATTATACTCTAAGTATGACTCAACTTGAAACTTACCAAAAAGCTCGTAAAGTCCATCTGTTCTTTTATACTCTCTATCAAATTTTCTTGCCATTGACTCATGTGATAAAAAGCTAATATGCCCAGCCATACGACCAACTGCCATACCAGATAGTCCTTTTTCTTTTATAAGATCTGGATCATAATAGCCTTGCTTGAAGTCTGGATCTTTTAGTATTGACTCTTGAGCCACTTTGTTAAATGCTATAGCCCAAGGTTGAGTCGCATGAGTAGATGCCAAAGAGATGATTTTATCTGTAAAGTTTGGAAAGTGTATGGCAAACTGTAGAGCTTGCATCCCACCCATAGAACCACCGATGATAGCGTGAACATTGTGAATATTTAGCCTATCAAAAAGGATGCGTTGAGCTTTAACCATATCTTTTATAGTGACAACAGGAAACTTGTATCTATAATGCTCTTGGTGGGGATGTTGCATACTCATAGGACCAGTTGAACCAAAACAGCTTCCTATAACATTTGAGCAGATTACAAAGTATTTATCAGTATCAACCGCTTTGCCAGATCCAATTAGTCCATCCCACCAACCAGGCTTATTCTCACCCTCATAGATCCCAGCACAGTGATGCGAGCCAGTTAAAGCATGACAAACAACTATAACATTACTTTTGTCATCATTTAACTCGCCATAGGTCTCATAAGCAATGTCGTAAGGTTCTAATATACGACCGCTTTCTAAGTAAAGTGGGTTTGTGAAGTGTTCAATATTTGTTTTGAGGTTTAAGGACAAGTTTGTATCTCTTTATAAAATAGTTGTAATATTTTAGCCAAAAGGACTTAATCCAAATTTTAGTGAGACTAAAGTTTAAAACATTAGAAGCTTTTAGGCTTCTAATGCTTGTTTTATATCTGTTATAAGGTCATTTATAGATTCCAATCCACAAGAGATCCTAATGAGTCCTTGTGAAACTCCACACTCTTTAAGCTCTTTTTCTTTGAGTTGTTGGTGTGTTGTTGATGCAGGATGGGTAATTATAGACTTTGAATCACCGATATTGACTACTAAAGAGTAGAGTTTTGTTGCATCAACTACTTTAGCAGCTTCTTCATATGAAGATACTTCAAAGCTAAGAAGTCCACTACTAGCTCCACCATCAAAGTATTTTTGAGCATTTTTATAGTTAGAGTTGCTCTTTAATCCTGGATAGTTTACTTTTGTAACTTTTGGATGCGACTCTAAAAACTCAGCTAGTGCGAGTGCATTTTTAGAGTGTTCTTGCATACGAAGAGATAGATGTTCTAGTCCTTGTATAAAAAGCCATGAGTTAAATGGAGATGGAACCGCTCCTAGATCTCGTAAAAGTGAGAGTCTAGCTCTAAGGCTATAAGGAGGAAGAGGAACCTCAGTATAGACTAAACCGTGGTAAGACTCATCAGGCTCATTGAAGTGAGTATATCTAGGATTGCCTTTTAACTTTTGGGCGAGGTTGTGTCTCTCAACCATGATACCACCTAGTGCTAAGCCTTGACCTGTAGTATATTTTGATGTGCTGTGAACAACTATATCTGCACCAAATTCAAATGGACGACATAGTATAGGCGTTGCAACTGTGTTATCAACTACACTCAAAATCCCGTGCTTATTTGCAATAGTAGTAATTGCTTCAATGTCTGCTACATCTATGCTAGGGTTTGTTAGAGATTCAAAAAAGATGATTTTTGTTTTTTCATCTATTAAACCTTCAAGAAGCTCAGGCTTATGTACATCAAAAAATCTAGTCTCGATGCCCATTCTTTTTAGTGTATAAGTAGTTTGAGTTAGAGTTCCGCCATAGAGTTGGCTTGCACAAATGATGTTGTCACCAGCCTCAGCAGCATTGATGATAGCGTAAAAAATAGCGCTCATTCCACTTGCAGTTGCAATAGATGCCGCTCCGCCCTCAACCTCTGCAAATCTTTTTTCAAAAACATCTGTAGTAGGGTTATTAAGTCTTGTGTAGATGTTTCCTAACTCTTTTAATGAGAAGAGATTTGCAGCGTGTTGTGTGTCGTTAAATTCATAAGCAGTTGTTTGGTAGATTGGAACTGCCATAGTTCTTTGAGAGTCTTTTTCATAACCAACGTGAATAGCTTTTGTTTGTAAGTCCATAATGTCTCCGATAAACATATTTTAATTTGAGTAATTTTAGCAAAGATAGCTTAATATATATAAAAAAAAATTATACTTATTTGTAGTCTAAAGATTTTCTTCGTCATAGATCACTATAGTTCCAGCTAAAAGATCATGAAGTCCTCTTTTGTCACTTCTAAAAGCGACCATAAAAAAACCAATAAGTAAAATAAGTGTAGATGCGATGTAGCCTAAAGAGCGCGTTAGTGCTTGTTTGTTGTTTATCTCTCCAAGTGTTTTATGATCCACTATTTTGATATTTACAAACTTTTTACCAGGAGTAGCACCCCTCCATCTCTTCCAAAACAGCATTGTAACAAGCAATACACTCACTTCAAAAAGTAGCTCCCACTTTAGTGAGGTTTGCGGTTGAGCTGCAAGTGCTTTTTGCGCATTTCCACTCATGGCGTAAGCAATGTTCTGTTGATATTGTGAAAAATCAAACCAGTTGCCATCACTTAAAAAGTAGATAACAACTCCGACAGGAAGAGCTAGAAAAAGAGTATCTAAAAATGAAGCAAAAAAGCGAATCCAAAAACCTGCATATTTTACTTCATTCATATATAACTCCTTTTTTGATTCCTTGTTTTATCCGTGGTAATTAGGCGCTTCTTTAGTGATGATAACATCATGAACATGACTCTCTTTTAGTCCAGCACTTGTAATCTCTACAAATTCTGCTTTATCCCAAAAGATCTCTATAGTAGCACTTCCACAATAACCCATAGATGAGCGAAGTCCACCCATCATTTGATGAACTATTCCTGCAATTGGACCACGAAATGGAACTCGTCCTTCAATTCCCTCAGGAACTAGCTTATCTGAGGCTGTACCTTCTTGAAAATATCTATCAGTTGAGCCTTTTTGCATCGCACCAATACTTCCCATACCTCTGTATGATTTGTATTGTCTGCCTTGAAACATTATCGTCTCACCCGGGGACTCTTCAGTTCCAGCTAAAAGAGATCCAGCCATAATACAAGATGCACCAACAGCTAAAGCTTTAGCGATGTCGCCTGAGTATTTTATGCCACCATCTGCAATGATTGGCACGCCGTGTTTTCTTGCAGCTTTAGCACACTCATCAATTGCTGAAATTTGTGGAATACCAACGCCCGCAACGATACGAGTTGTACAGATAGATCCAGGTCCGATTCCAACCTTAACACCATCAGCTCCAGCTTTTATAAGAGCTTCAACAGCTTCTCCTGTTGCTACATTTCCAGCGATAACATCAACTTCAAGAGTCTCTTTTATCTTTTTTACAGTATCAAGTATTCCTTTTGAATGACCGTGTGCTGAGTCTAGGACTAAAACATCACAACCAGCATTTACAAGTGCTTTAGCACGCTCATACTGCCCGACACCAATAGCTCCGCCAACTATGAGTCTTCCAAATGCATCTTTATTTGAGTTTGGATATTCTATACGCTTTTTGATATCTTTAATAGTAACTAGTCCCTTTAGGAGTCCATCCTCATCGATGATAGGGAGTTTTTCTATCTTGTGTTTGTTCATAATATCAGCTGCATCATCTAAAGAGATACCTTTTCCAGCAGTTACAAGTGGCATTTTTGTCATAGACTCAGTTACTAATTTTTTCATATCTTTCTCAAATCTCATATCGCGATTTGTAAGAATTCCAAGTAACTTGTTGTGAGTATCAACTACAGGTACGCCAGAGATCTTGAACTCATTCATAAGCTTTTCAGCATCTTTTAAAGTTGCATCAGGATGAACATAGATAGGATCTATGATGATACCACTCTCACTCTTTTTTACTTTAGTAATTTGTTTTGCTTGAGTTTTTACATCCATGTTCTTATGAATGATACCAATCCCACCAAGTCTAGCCATAGCAATAGCCGCTCTATACTCGGTTACTGTATCCATAGCTGCTGAGACTAAAGGAATTTTAAGAGTTATGTTTCGTGTAAGTTTTGTCTCTAGAGAGACTTCTTTTGGTAAAACTTCGGAATATTGTGGTACTAAAAGTACATCTTCAAATGTTAAGGCGCGTTTACGAATTCTCATGCTAATCCTTTTTGTTATGCAGTATTTTTTGGTGCTTATAATTTTTGGATTATATCTTTTTTGTTGTTAAAAAAAAGTAAAGTGCCTTTTATTTAGAGCCAATACCTAGGATAATGCCTTTTTGGATTTTTTGAAAAGTTGTTTACCACTAAGGCGATAAAGAGTAATAAAAAGGCACCAAGAGCTATTGGAGATAAAACATATATATAACCCAAATCATGAATGGCTCTACCCCCAATAACGGCAATGAGCGCAGTTCCGCCACCAGGAGGATGCAGAGTGCAAGTAAAGTGCATCATAACTATGGATAAAGATACGGCAAGTGCACCTAGTATAGAGATATCAAGATTGATAAATTTGTAAACACTCACACCAATAATTGCAGAGATAATATGCCCTCCAATCAAGTTTCTAGGCTGTGCAAAATCTGATTGCGGAGCACCATATACAAGTACAGCCGAAGCACCAAAAGATCCGACAATAAAGAGGCTATTGATGATCCCTAGATCCATCATTTCAGGGATGAATGAAACAAAAAATATTCCAAAAAAAGCACCAATCCATGACCACATAATTTTTTTAAATGGTTCTCTAGGAGGAGATTTTTCAAACCCTTTCATTTTGCTAAAATATCGTTTAACTATTGTCAAAATATATACCTTCTTTAGGGGAAAATAAGCTATTGAATTAAATTTTGGAAATATATCTTTTTTGTGATTAAAGGAGTATAAAGGATTTTAATCCTTCATACTTTAAGAGTTATAGTTTATCTGTTTTTCTAAAGAGAGTGAGCCATCAAAGAGAGTTTGCTCATCGTAAGCTTTGGCTATGAGTTGAAGTCCTACTGGCATACCTTCATCTGATTTTAGTATTGGAAGTGAAAGAGCAGGAAGTCCCGCTAAGTTTACACTAATAGTATACAAGTCACTTAAGTACATATCCATAGGGTTTGAAAGTTCTCCAAATTTAGGAGCTATAGAAGGAGCGATAGGTGAGAGTATGAGATCTACATTTTTAAAAATCTCATCATATTGATCTTTTATCATGTGTCTTGTCTTTTGCGCTTTTACATAATACGCCTCATAATATCCGCTAGAGAGCACAAAGTTTCCAAGTAAAATTCTTCTCTTTACTTCATCTCCAAAACCCTCGCTTCTTGTTTTGATAAAAGTATCTTCAAGGTTTTTACCTTCAATTCTGTTGCCATATCTGATACCATCATATCTAGCAAGGTTTGTAGCAGCCTCAGCAGTTGCAGTTATATAGTAAGCAGAGATATCAAATTTCGCATCCATTAGTTCACGTTCAACTATAGTATGACCAGCAGCTCTAAGTGCTTCTATGGCTTTTTCATAAGCTTTTTTTACTATCTCACTTGCACTCTCTATATGTTTTGGAACTGTTGCGATAGTTAGTTTTCTGTTTGGATCTAGCTTGTCTGAGACTTTATCATCCATCTCCATGCTTGTAGAGTCTTTGGCATCATGACCGCTGATAATGTCGTACAAAATAGCCGCATCTTCAACATTTTGAGTCATTGGACCAATCTGATCTAGACTAGAGGCATAAGCACCTAAACCATAACGACTAACTCTTCCATAAGTTGGTTTCATCCCAACTATTCCACAATAAGCAGCAGGTTGACGAATAGATCCACCAGTATCACTGCCAAGTGCTGCAATAGCTAAACCTGCACCAACAGCAGCTGCGCTTCCACCAGAACTTCCACCAGGAACACGCTGGGAGCTGTGCGGATTTTGAGTTTTACCGTAAAAACTCGACTCAGTAGTTGAGCCCATAGCAAACTCATCCATATTTGTTCTACCAAATGGACTAAGACCTGCATTTATCATCTTCTCAATAACAGTCGCATTATATGGTGAGATATAGCCTTGAAGTATGCTTGAAGCAGAGGTGACAGACCAATCTTTTACTTGGATATTGTCTTTTATAGCGATAGGCACACCCTCACCGATATTGTTTACATCTATATAAGCATTAAGCTCAGGTTGTGCTTCTATCTTAGCCTTTAGATCTTGTTTAAATTTGTTTAGGTCATCTTTATTTAACTTTAGAGCTTCTTTTAATGTAATCACTAGTTTTCCTATTTACATAAATTATTTGGTGCATTATAGCAAAATGTGTTTATCTTTTCTTTAACACCGCTTTATTAAACTACCAGCTTGGTAGGATCAATCTTGTAAAAGTTTTTAAGTTCACTATAAAGCTCAGGAAAGTTTTCTTTTAAACTATCAGGTGAACCAAAAAACCGTTCAGTTGCTACAGCAAAAAATTCCGCTTCATCTGTACTTGCATAACTACCTAGAAGTTCGTATTTCCCCCAGTTTTTATTTTTGAGTGCTACCTTATTTAGTTTATCAAACTCACTATTTAAAACTCTACTCCACTCATTATACTTTGCTTTTTCTATAGGTGGAACACCATCTATTTCTCCATCCATAAAGTCTATTATGTGAGTGAATTCGTGAATAATGACATTATCTTGTCTTAGATGATAAGCTTCACTCTTAGCTTCATCCCAGATTATTACAACAGTGTCATGCGATGATTGTCCATCAATGTAAAACTGCTCATGTGAAAAGATACCGCCATTGTTTTGAATCTTATTTATTGCAACTGCATGTGGGTAAATGATGATGGTTTTTAAGCTCTGATAATAGTTCCCTGTTTCTATGTTGAGTATGAGCAAACAAGCATAAAAAGCGATGATAACTTTCATCTCATCACTAGCATCAAAAGAGATACCTATAAACTCTTTTGTATGTACAAAAAGCAAGATAGAGCGTTCTATCTTTTCTTTATCTTCATCAGAGAGATTTTTATAGTGAGGTGTTTTTTGAAGAAAGACTCTATGTTCTTCTTTAAAAGACATACTTCGTATCTTTTGGAGCTTATCTTCTTTTCTTAGACTTAAAAAAAAGTAAACACTTAAAGTAGTAAGTCCTAATCCACCAAAAACAAAGACTAAAGCAAGGTTATAAGCTTCCATCAGTTAAATCCTTGTCGTGATTTTTTTGTAAATATTTTAAAATACCAAGGGCTGCTTGTTTGCCTTGAGCCATAACTCCTGTTAAAAGATAGCCTCCCGTTTGAGCTTCCCAGTCGAGCATCTCTCCTACGCAAAATACACCTGTGAAATCTTTGAGCATTAGATTATCATCTAAGTTATCAAATTTTAATCCTCCAGCTGTGCTAATTGCCTCTTGCAAAGGTCTGCAAGACTCTAAGGTTAGAGGATAGTTTTTAAGCGTTTTTGCTACTAAGTCAGGCTTGTTTAGTTCATTATTATCTAAAACTTCTCTTAGTAAAGATGCTCTAACTCCATCTAGTCCTAAACGCTTCCAAAAAGCACTTAAACTTTGTTTGCCTCTTTGCGCACTTAAAAGCTCTCTTAGTTTACTCTCACTAGTATGAACAAAGAGGTCTAAGTAAACTATGGTAGGAGTTTTTAGCTCTAAAAGCTCTCTTATATATTTTGAATGGGCATAGATAAGGTTTCCCTCAATCCCAAACTCAGTTACAAGCAATTCACCTAGTTTTGAGTGATGATTATCGTTTATATCGCTAAAAGAGAGTTGTACATTTTTTAGTGGAGTTCTTGAGAATTTATCTTTAAATACTTTAGAATGATTCACATTAAAACCCATGTTTGCGGGTCTTAGTTCAGATATATTTAAACCCTTTTCTTTTAGTGTCTTTGTCCACTCTCCTGTTGAGCCAAGTTGTGGCCAAGATGCACCGCCAAGAGCCAATATGACTACATCAAATTTGAATTGTTCAACTCCATCAGGCGTTTGAAACTTCCAAACATCTTTACTAAAGCCAATAAAATTATAATTCATTTTAAACTTAGTGTTGTTTGCTTTTAGTTTTTGAATCCAAGTGCGAAGTAGGGGAGCCGCTTTTTTATTTAGTGGATAGACTTTGCCAGAAGAGCCAACAAAAGTTTCAAATCCAAGGCTTTTCGCCCATTCACGCATATTATCTGGGCTAAAGATATTAAGAGCTTTTTGCATAGAGTGTTGAGCTTCAAAATAACGAGAACAAAAAACACTAAAATCTTCAGAGTGGGTTAGGTTTAATCCACCTCGTCCTGCTTGTAAAAACTTACGACCTGCACTTGGTTTTGCATCAAATACTATCGGAGCATAACCAGCATTTGACAAAACTTCTGCTGCCATAAGTCCTGATGGACCAGCACCAATGATAGCTATCTTAGAATCTTTGTAGTTTGGTATATTTTGTGTCATCTCTATTTTTATCTTATTTTTTCAATAAATACTACTTTAAGATAATCACCCTCTTTAAAATGCTTACAAACTCTAAAATCTTTTGGTAAAGAAAATCTTTCTTTAACCTTATATCTTGTGTTTGACTCTTTAAAAGCCTTAGCTATAAAGTCGCTAAAAGTCATCATATTAAAGTTCGCTGAGTTAGTAGATGCTACTAGAGTTCCACCTTTACTTGTGACTTTAATAGCTTCTTTTAAAAGGTTTACATAGTCTTTAGATGCGCTAAAAGTATGTTTTTTGGATCTTGCAAAACTAGGTGGGTCTAGGATTACTAAATCAAATAAATACTTTTTTTTAATAGCAAACTTAAAATAATTAAATATATCTTCAACCACAATATCTTGTTTGAGAACATCTATGTTGTTTACTAAGAACTGCTCTTTAGTTTTTGAGTAACTTCGTTTAGCTAAGTCAACACTTGTAGTTTTTGTAGAACCACCAAGGGCAGCAAAAACAGAAAATGCACCTGTATAAGAAAAGGTATTTAAAACTGTTTTACCTTTTGCGTAATTCTCTCTTATAGCCTCTCTAACTTCTCTTTGGTCTAAAAATACACCAACCATAGCTCCATCGTCCAAATAAATGGCAAAGTTAGATCCACTTTCTTTGATTATGAGAGGTTGAGGAGCTCTCTCTCCACAAACAAAATCATCTTCATCATCAAGATATTTTCCTTTTGAATCAAAGCGTTTTTTTTGATATATACCTTTGTATGCCACATTGTTTTTTAAGGCTTCAAGTATCTCAGATTTGAACTCATAAATGCCAAGACTATACCATGTAAGCATATAATACCCATCAAAATAGTCTATGCATAATCCACCAACTCCATCGCCCTCACCATTAAAAACTCTCCAAGCAGTTGTATCTTTGTTTGCATCAAAGTCTTTTCTATATTCAAGAGCAGATTTTATTTTTGTACTAAAAAAATCTTGATTTATTCGCGTATCTTTATCTGTTGTGAGTGCCCAACCATAACCTTTGTTTTGTACTCCATGATAAGCTTTTAGTACAAACTTGCCTTTATCATCTAGAAGGTTTAAAATCGTACCTTCTTCTTTTAGCTTATCCCAGTTGAGTATGGATTTTTTAGAAATAAGAGGGTAACCATCTTTATAGTTTTGTACAAATTCTGGTTTTATGCTTAAGTCTATCTCTTGTACCATATATTTTTATCCTATATTTAGCTTATTTTTATTGTTCATGCTAGGTTTATCTTGTGCAATAAATTCTATGATTTGTTTTAATTATTTTGAAAAAGTTGGTTTGTATGTGATTTTTACTTTTGTAAGGAGTGAGTAAAGCTATCTGTTTCATTCCGAAAACCATATTTTGTCATTATAGCAAAACTAAAATAAAATAGCTTTATGCCCCTATATATGATTAGCGGGGTGTAGCTTAATCATAAGCTTGTTGTCTATGTCTAAAATCAACAACAGCAATAATTAGCTTGTCATTTTCGATAAGATAAAAAAGTCTATAATTACCAATCCTATATCTATAATAACCCTCAAGATTATCTTTTAACTTTTTAATGTTTGTTCCATAAAAAGGATTTTCTCTAAGTTGAGGATAAAAAAAGTTTTTGATTTTTGAGTAAAGCTTTTTATCTATATTTTTTTTAACTTTTTCAAAAGTTTTGGTTTCTGCAATTTGATACTTAGACAATGGTGTAATCACCATTTTTAAAATCATTCAAGCCGTCCATTAGGTTGTTAACTAGTTCTTTGTCATCCTTTATTTCAGCCATCTCATCATTTTCTACGAATTGTGAAGATGTTAAGTATTGCATTGTTGCAAACTCTATGAAGTTTGAAAGATTTCTTTTTTGACCATCTGCTGCAAGTTTTATCATATCGTAAATCGAATCATCTACTCTCATAGTTACTGTTTTCATAACAAATCCTTTGAATATTTATTAATGCTATTGTATTCAAATTTATTCACTTTGTCAATTAGTCATATTTCTCATAACGCTAGAGTACAAAAAAATGTTGCTACAATTTATTATATATTTTTTTTGTTTTACATTCAAAAAGTGGAGATTCACTCACAGGGGTGTTGCCTGTGCAGGGTGTTGCCTGTCTGGTGCGAATGCAACAGATTACAAGTGGGTGTTCAACCCTCGTACTTGTTATCTTTTTATACGAGTTGAATCTTTAGTTTTTTACCCATAATGTGAGCAAATGCTTGAAGAGTAGATAATCTAATATCTTGTGCATGGTTTTCTATACGAGAAATAGCAGATTTTTTAGTGTGCATCGCATCGGCTATATCTGATTGTGTTAAACCTGTCTCTTTTCTAGCAAGTTTTAACATTTCACCAATTTTAAATTCTTGATAACCATTTTCAAAATTTTCTGAAAATTCATCATCAACACTTTTTCTTTTTGCAATATATTTTTTCAAATCACTCATGTTAATCTCCTCTTGAAAGATATTCATTTTTTCTTTGTTGTGCTAAATTGATTTCAGATTTAGGAACTTTTTGGTCTTTCTTTTTAAAGCCATTTGTTAAAATAACAAATATACCTTTGTCTTCAAAACCTAAAAGTCTAAAATTGTTTTTACAATTTGAGCTCTTACTTCTATAATTCCATCAGAATTACTAAGTTGTTTGTAAAACTTAGTAGAAACAGTTTCCATTTCTTCAATTAAACTCAACACCCAAGTAACCTTTTGAGCTTCTTTTGATGATAATGAGTCAAGAAAGTCTTCAATAGGACTTTTTCCTGATGATAATTTATAGAATTTAATTTCTTTCATAAGTATATGTTAACATAAATGTGAACTTTTTGCAAGACTGTTTCTCTGAAGATAACGTTTGAGTATAGCCAATAAATTGCCGTTAGGTAATTTATTGGCTACTATGAGACTGTGAAATAACTAACCTAAAACAGTTTCATAAATTACAGATATTTTACCAAAAACAACTTAACATTAACCATATTTAAACTTGTAAAACAGTATAATAACACTAAGAATAGTTCGTAATATACGAGCTTTAAGAGGTGTTTATGAGTGAAAAATACAAAGAGGGTTTAAATCGTAATCAACAACTGTTATTTCCTCCAAGTCTTGATGAATATGTAGATGAGAATAATCAAGTAAGAGCAATAGATTTATATGTAGAACAATTAGATTTTAAAGAATTAGGCTTCGATGGCACCTCTACAAGTTTCGAAGGACAGAAATCCTATTCTCCAAAGCTACTTCTAAAAATCTATATCTACGGTTATCTTAATAAGATAAGAAGCTCACGCGCATTAGAAAAAGAGAATCTTAGAAATATTGAACTAATGTGGTTAACATCAGGGCTAAAACCTACTTATAAGACTATCTCTGATTTTAGAAAGAATAATCCTAAAGCACTCAAACAAGTATTTAAAGACTTCGTATTTTTGCTAAAAGGTTTAGCCTTAATAGGGGATAATCTAGTAGCACTAGATGGAGCATTTTTGAGAGCTAACGCATCTAAAAACACCTTAGTCATGAAGAAGACTACTCAAAGAGATTTGAAAGAGGTAGATAACAATATAGATAAATACCTTAGTGCTTTACAATATAGTGATGAAGAAACACATACTACTAAACTAGTAAAACAGCTCCCTCGTAATTTAGAGATACTTCTAAAAAAAAAGCAAAATTGACAACAGAGTTAAACTTCCTAGAAAAGATTAAACGCACTCAATATAATAGAACTGACCCTGATGCTAGTGTAATGACTAAACCCGCACATAATTTAATGGCGTACAACTCTCAAATATGTGTTGATGCTAAGTTCAAGTTTATTGTCGCTACTGATGTTACATCTCAAGGTACGGATAAGCAGGAACTACATCACATGGCAATGCAGACTAAAGAGGTGATTACTAACCCTGACTTGGTTGTTTTAGCAGATAAAGGATATTACTCAGCAACTGAAATAAAGAAGTGTGTGGATGATGGGATTAGGACTCTTGTACCTTATGCCCAAACAGGACAGCAGCAGAAAAATGCAGGGAAGTTTACTAAAGATAAGTTTGTTTATAATACAGAAAAAGATAATAATCAAGAGATACCAAAAAGTATTTCTAGTAATGTTAGGAATGGCAGACTCATGTTTATTTATAGACCAAAAATATCTACATGTACGGCTTGCCCCATAAAAGACAAATGTTTAGGTAAAACAACCCGTTACAAACAGATACAAAGATGGGCAGAACAAGAACTTTTAGATAAATACTACCAAGACTTAGAAACACCAGAATCAAAAGCTCTTATGAAAAAGAGAGGCTCAATAGTTGAACATCCATTTGGAACAATCAAACGCTCGCTTGGCTGGGATCACTTCTTGGTTAGAAGTAAAAAGAAAGTAGCTGGAGAAAATGCTCTTATCATGTTTACCTATAATTTTAAACGATTACTAAACCTCATAGGGATAGCTCTGTTTAAAAAACTGATGATAGCTATAAAAGATGGAGATTTAAGTAAGATAAGAGAAGAAATAGCTCTTTATATTGCCAGTTTTAGACTCAAAATGGCAATATTTCTACTAAATATTTTTATGGTACAATTTTCAAAGAAATTTGCTTGATAATTTAGGATTTTTAGAAATAATTAAGAGTAT